>CABSAN010000013.1 GCA_902475785.1 uncultured Collinsella sp. | reverse complement strand
ACTGGTGTAGACCAGATACGGCGTTGTTAAACGCTGCGTTGTCGAATGGAAACGGCGCCGCAATCTTGGAAACGGCGCGGCAACGGGCGCGAAACCAATGGGAAACGCGTAAATCAGGAGGCCATCTATGCCCGCATTTCAAATCAGCTATATGCAGAGACAAGACAGTCCCAAGGCAGACTCCGCATCAGATTCGTCCGTGATTCCCTTAGGGAAAACACGGCTAGGAGCTCTTTAGCGTGTTTTCCCTAAGGGAATCACAGTCGGCGTCGGCAGTAGCGTGTTTTCCCTAGGGAGATCACAACTGGGCGGAGCAGGGTAACGCCCCCTTAAGGAAAACGAAGCTGACGACCATATCAAAAAGCCATACCACGCAAAACAACCCTTATCAGCATCTCCTCCACTGCCCAACACTACATATGAGGAGCGTCTTTTGGCACACCGAAACGCCTAAGTAGGTGTTCGAGATAACCGTCCTCGTACACGCGACTAAATTGCACCCTCATGACCGGAATGCCCAGAGCCGTAATATGCGACTCTCGTTGACGCTCTGCAACCAAGCGCCTTTGCATTTCTTTTCCCAGGCCGTCCGCACCAACGTATTTACCAAAACCATCGACCTCAATAATTAAGCGAAGCCCATTCGGCAACTCGTAGTACATATCGGCACGAATCGCACCGCCATCGATCGGGTCAACAAACTCGGCTTGCAACATGGTCGGAGGAAGGTAACCCAGCGCGATAATCAATCCGCGCACGATGGATTCGCCGCCGCTTTCCGAAGCGCCATCGGCATAGCGCGCTACCATCTCAGCGCACAAGGCCCCAGAGCGACATCGCGCCAGCGCTTCAACATAGTCGCGATACTTTTGGATATCAAGCTTGCAGAACCGCAGGGCGCTATCAGCTATAGCCAGACCGTCTTCAAAAGAAGCAACAAGTGAGCAGTCGAGCACCGTCCGTTCTAGCGTCGTTCGTTTCACGGTGCCGTTTAGCTCGATCTCATTTAGAGGGCACTCATGCCGATGGATTCCCGTACCGCACCTACCATGCGAGCGCCCGCTAGCTACAAGATGAATTGTGTCCAGATATTTCTTCGAAACCCAAAGTCCATGGTCAAGCGCAGCAGAAAAGGAGCAGACGGCCTCGTCAGGGTGCTCGTCGAGAAACGTATTTTGAACATAGCGCCAACGAACGCGCGGACTCGTCTTGAGCGCATCCCACGTGGAGGCGCGCATGAACATCCCGCTAAACGGACGCACGGCCACCCCTGCCGCTACGGCGCGACGAAGCGCTTCGCGATCCGCCCTGGTTTTGGGCACTAGACAACGCTGCAAACGCTCCGCCCCATCAAGTTGTTCTTCAATCCTTTGCCGTGCGCTGGTATTCCTCACGAAAGCCACCTCCCAATAGAGGCAGCATAGCCAAAAGGCACCTTGCCAATCTCTTGCCATTAACTGACCAAAAGCTTGACGTATTGCTTGACGCCGCAGGTCAAAGACGTCATCCCGGCGCGCACCACAACTACGTCGCTCGGTGAACGGTTGCCCTCGAGGTGCAGGCGGCAGTTCCCTTGCCCTCTCTAGGCCCTCTGGCATCAACGACGCCTCGTAGCCTCAATTCAAACGTGATTTCCCTAGGGGAAACACGGCTAGGAGCTCTTTAGCGTGTTTTCCCTAAGGGAATCACAGTCGCCGGCGGCAGTAGTGTGTTTTCCCTAGGGGAATCACGATTGGGCAGAGCGATAAGGTGACTTCCCTAGGAAACACGCACTTGCAAGGCACCTCTACGACTCCAGCTCTTAGCGCCGAAACAGCTCGTGAGCGCGGTCGCGGAGATTAGTTGCTCGAATGACACCTTCGTAGCGATTGATGCGCAGACGCGGGAAGGCATTGAAGAAGCGCAGGTCGCGACGGCTGAGCGACACACTCGGCACCGGACGGTTCGCGCGCCTGCCGACACGGAGACGGGCGAGCGATGGATGGGGCACGCTCGGCGCGGCATCGGCCACGCGGCGGGCGGCAAGCGCCAGGCCATGAGCGCCGTCCGAGATAAACGTCGGCATCGAAGCCTTCTCACGCAGGGCATCGAGCGCTGCGTCGCCCAGCTCGGCCAGCCACGCGTTAACGGCACGGCTGCGGATATGCGTCTGCGCCACCGAGTCGATCGCCGAATCGGGAATACGTTCGAGCATGGAGTCAGACGCATCGGCAAGTGACTCATTGATGCGGTCGGCAAGGTCGGCGCGCACACGCTCCAGCTGATCGGACAGACGCCGCCAGCTCGCCAACGAGCACACTGCGTCAACCATCATCGCGACCGCGACGATAAAGGCGGACAGCCGCACAATCAGCACCGGCAGATGGCCGAGCAGCCCCAGCAATGCCGGCTCCACTACGCGGCAAATGCACAGCGCACCCAAGCCAAACGCGCAGGCCCAGTACAGGCAGATGCGTCCGTGCAGGTTAAACGGCAGGTGCGAATAATCCCAAAAGCGAGCGCCCGTTGTTTTTTCCAACAGCACGCCTACGCTGTACTCAATCACGCTGCACACAAGCGCCGCGGCGACAAACTGGCTCGAGGCATCCGGAATTCCGCGCAGCAAAAGCCAGCAGGCTATGCCGCCCACACCATAGATAGGACAACAAGGCCCCAGCAAAAATCCGCTGTTGGCGAAGCGTCCTTGGTTGAGCATGGCGCATACTGTCGACTCCCAAGCCCAGCCGCAAAGCCCGTAAAAAGCAAACGAGAGTACCAATGCCGAGAGCGGACAGGCGGCAAGCGTCGCACCGCCAAACGCCATATCGATCGCGGTTTCCACCGTCTACCCTCTCCTCTTTTCGCTCGATGCTTTACTCACGCCATCGTCCGCCTCGTCCTTGCGCGGCAGGCGGCCGGCGACCGTCTCGCGCAGCGCGCACCATTTGTCTGCCAGGCATACAATCCAAGCCTCACGACACGTCGGCGGCACCGGCACCAGCGGAAACATATGCCGCACGATAATATTCCGCTCGCGCGGCGTCAGCTCAAAATCTTCCTCCGCACGTGCCAGGGCAAAAAACGGGTGGCGAAAGCCATGCAGCCGATGGCTTGGGTCGGGATCGTGCCAGTCATAGAGAAAGTAGTCGTGCAGCAAGGCTCCACGCAGCAACGAGGCGCGGTCGACCGAGACACCGACGCGGCCCAGGCGCTCGGCAAAGGACAGACTCGCCTGCGCTACCGAGGTCACATGCGCATACACCGTCACATCGCCATGCTGGATAAACTCGCGCGTCAGGTCCAGACGGCCCGCCTGTGCCAGTTGACGGGCAGCATGGTCCACTTCGCACGCGATTTTCTCGGCACGAACGACATCGGACATGCTGCCTCCTTCCAGCGGCCCACGGCGACAAGCCATGGCCTGCACGCATTGAATAAAATCATCATGGAACCTATCAGTATGGCATCGGACAAAACGTTTTGCCCCACCAGTTGTCGAATTACCGCGCCGCCGTCACATATCAAACGCCAAAATGTGCGAGACTGTTTTGTGCAATTGTGCCGGCCGAGGGAGCGCCGGTGCTCGATTCGCATGGAGTAACCCACAACGATGCTGCTTACGCAAACGACAACGCCCGAGGACGTCAAGGCTCTCGACCGCGCCGAGCTTCCGCTGCTCTGCGGCGAGATCCGCCAGGCAATCCTCGAAAGCTCCGCCGCCGTCGGCGGGCACGTTGCCCCCAACCTGGGCGTCGTTGAGCTTACGGTTGCGCTTCATCGCGTGTTTAACTCCCCCACCGACAAAATTGTCTTTGACGTTTCGCACCAGACCTACGCCCACAAGGCGCTGACCGGGCGCGCGTACACTTATATCGATCCGGAGCGTTATGGTGAGGCTTCTGGCTTTGCCAATCCCGACGAGTCCGAGCACGACCTGTTCGCCATGGGGCACACCTCGACCTCGGTGAGCCTGGGCTGCGGCCTGGCGCACGCTCGTGACCTGGCGGGCGATGCATACAACGTCATCGCCATCATTGGCGACGGCTCGCTTTCGGGCGGCTTGGCGTTTGAGGGCTTTAACAATGCCGTCGAACTCGATAGCAACCTGATCATCATCGTCAACGATAACGACCAGTCCATTGCCGAGAACCATGGCGGCCTGTATCGCAATCTGGCCGAGCTGCGCGCCAGCAACGGCACCTGTGAGCGCAACGTTTTCCGCGCGATGGGGCTCGACTACCGCTACTTGGACGCCGGTAACGATGTGTTGGCCCTCGTCGATGCGTTGCAGGAACTGCGCAATATCGATCATCCCATCGTGCTGCACGTCTCCACCGCCAAGGGCAAGGGCTTTGAGCCAGCCCAAAACGACCCCGAGCGCTGGCACCACGTGGGTCCGTTTGACATGGCGACCGGCCGCAAGCTCTGCCCGGGCCATCCGAGCGAGCCTGCGCCGCGCACCTATGCCGACATTACGGGCGAGGCGCTCGGCGCCGCCATCGAGCGCGATCCGCAGGTCGTGGGCATCACGGCCGCCACGCCCTACATCATGGGCTTTACACCCGAGCTTCGCGCTGCGGCAGGTAAGCAGTTTGTCGACGTGGGCATTGCCGAGGAGCACGCCGTAACTTTTGCCACCGCGCTTGCGCGCTCGGGCGCCAAGCCAGTCTTTGGTGTGTACGGCACGTTTTTGCAGCGCGCCTACGACGAGCTGTGGCACGACCTGTGCCTCAACGATGCCCCCGCAACCATCTTGGTGTTTGGCGCGTCGATCTTTGGCACCACATCCGAGACGCACCTTTCGTTCTTTGATATTTCCATGCTGGGCGCTCTTCCCAACATGCGCTACCTAGCGCCGGCCTGCATGGAGGAATATCTGTCCATGCTGAGCTGGTCGCTCGACCACCGCGAGCATCCCGTGGCGATTCGTGTACCTGGTATTGGCCTGGTGAGCCGTCCCGACCTGGCACCCGCCGAAGACACCGAGTACAGTGCCGTTCGCTACAACGTGGTGCGTCAGGGCCGCGACGTAGTAGTGCTCGCGCTCGGCGATTTCTTTGAGCTGGGCGAGCGTGTGGCAAACCGCTTGGCCGCCGAGTACGGTATCGAGGCCACGCTCGTCAACCCTCGCTTTGCAACCGAGCTTGACCGCGAGTTCCTCGATAGCCTTGCCGCCGAGCATCGCGTTGTCGTCACCCTCGAAGACGGCATCTTGGACGGCGGCTGGGGCGAGCGCGTGGCATGTTATCTGGCATGCACGCCGTTGCGCACGCGCACCTTCGGCATCGCCAAGGGCTTCCCCGACCGCTACGACCCCAACGAGCTGCTCGCCCAGAACGGCATGACGGTCGAGAACATGGTCGCCGAAGCCGTAAGGCTACTCAACGAGTAAGAAAACCTCCGCAAGGGGAACGCCCTTGCGGAGGTTTTTATTTTCGCGACGCGATTATCTCGATCCGTAACATCTAGGACCCGAATTCCCGTCTAACTGTTACAGATTGAGACATTCGAATTCTCCTGAAGAGAAAATCTCAATCTGTAACAGGTACTCGGCAAAAAAGGCTGCAGATGTTACAGATTGAGACAGAACAGTAAGGCATGCCGCCGCATCGGCCAGAACCACCACAAAGGTGCCTGTCCCCTTTGTGGTGGTTTTCGTTGCCGCCATTATAGCGACCGCTGTGAGCGATCATGCCGTCTTCAAAGCGCTATCTCAGCTGCAATATTCGGCGTTTTCCCAGATAAAACCTGCCAAAATAAACCTGTCCCTTTTTGGTAGATACAATAACCCATAAGGTAAGTATGTTTCTGAGTTATTTCGTGTTGACCCATTTGAGCGCGATAGGGTATAACTCTACTCAACCGCTAGGGATTTTATTGAGAAAGGTGTTCTACCATGAGCAAGAACCTCTCCCAGCAGGTCGTTCTCGACCGCCGCGGCTTCGTTGCCGCCACCTTCGCAACCGTCGCCGGCCTTGGTCTTGCCGGCTGCTCCGACACCAGCGCCGAGGCCGACAAGGGTTCCGCCGCCTCTTCCAAGAGCTCCGATGACACCGAGGCCTCCACCACCCTCAACGCCAAGGCATTCGACAAGCTCGTCGACAACGGCCCCAAGGCCGATGACGACGCCATCGCCGCCAGCACCTGGGCCACGGCCGTTAAGGACGCCGGCGTCTTTAAGATCGGTAGCGTTCAGACTTCCACGCTCTTCTCCCTCCTCAACGAGAAGGACGGTCAGACCCGCGGCTTCGACGCCGGTATCGCACAGCTCCTGTCCAACTACATTCTGGGCGAGAACAAGGTCGAGATCACCCAGGTGACCTCGGACACGCGCGAGTCCGTCCTGCAGAACGGCCAGGTCGACGCCGTCTTTGCCACCTACACCATCACCGATGAGCGCAAGAAGCTCGTCTCCTTTGCCGGCCCCTACTACTACACCCAGCAGGCCATCCTGGTGCTCGCCGATAACGACGACATCAAGAGCGTCGACGATCTGGCCGACAAGAACGTCGCCGTCCAGTCCGGCTCCAACGGTCCCGCTATCCTGGAGGAGTTCGCCCCCAAGGCCAGCCAGCAGGAGTTCAAGACCGACGAGGAGGCCCGCCAGGCACTCCAGCAGGGTCGCGTTGACGCCTACGTCATCGACAACAACATGCAGCAGAGCGCCCTGGTCCGCGAGCCCGGCAAGTACAAGATCGCCGGCAAGCCCTTCGGCAACAAGGAGCCCTACGGCATCGGCCTGCCGCTCGATTCCGACGGCGTCGCCTTCGTTAACGACTTCCTTAAGAAGATCGAGGACGACGGCACCTGGACCGAGCTGTGGCAGATCTGCATCGGCGACCGTACGGGCGACACCAACGTTCCCGAGCTGCCCGAGATCGGCGCCTAGGCAACGAGCCTGGTAACGGCCGCAACGAAACCATATGGAAACGCATGATGCGCTTTATTGCGCTAAACTGTTTCCTCACTGAGTTGTCGGGGCTTCCGTACACGCGGGAGCCCCTTTCCTTACCGGCAGGAGGTCCGCATGAGTCTCTCCGAGCTCTGGTCGCTCTATGGCCAGAACTATATCGACGCGCTGCTCGCAACCTGGGGCATGACGCTTGAGTCGTTTGCCATCGCCATGGTACTGGCCGTCGCCGTCACCGTGATGCGCGTGTCGCCGCTCAAGCCGCTGCGCGTCTTTGGCGACCTGTATGTCCAGGTCTTCCGTAACATTCCCGGCATCGCACTGCTCATCATCGTCGTCTATGCGCTGCCGCCGCTCAAGGTCGTCCTGCCCTACCGCACCTGCGTTATCGTCGCCACGGTGTTGCTGGGCTCGGCCTTTGGCTCCGAGAACTTTATGAGCGGCATCAACACCGTTGGCGTCGGCCAGGTGGAAGCCGCCCGCTCGCTGGGCATGAGCTTCAACCGCATCCTCGCCAAGATCGTGATTCCGCAGGCACTGCGCTCGAGCGTGCTGCCCATGACTAACCTCTTTATCGCCGTCATGCTCACTACCGCGCTCGGCAGCCAGGTGCCGCTTAAACCGCAGGAGCTCACCGGCGTGGTGAGCTACATCAACACGCGCTCGCTCGGAGGCGTCGCCGCGTTCTTTATCTCGGCGCTCGGCTACCTGGGCACGGCCTTTGTGGTGAGCCACATTGGCAACTACATCGATAAGAAGGTGAGGATCCTCCGATGAGCAAGCACTCTTCTTCTGCGCTTACCATGCGTGATGCGCTCTACGAGGCTCCCGGCCCCAAGATGCGCGTCAAGATCCGCATCGGCACCGCTATCTCATTGATTGCCGTGGCGGCGCTCGTCGTCCTCGTGCTGCAGCGCTTTTATGTGACCGGCCAGCTTTCGGTCCACTACTGGTACTTCTTTACGCACCTCACTACCTGGAAGTTCTTACTTGCCGGCTTTGAGGGCACGGTAAAGGTCGCGCTCACCGCCGGCGCCATCGCGCTGGTGCTGGGCCTGGCCCTCATGCTCGGCCGCACCAGCGACATTAAGCCGCTGCAGCTGGCCTGCCGCGTGCTCACCGATTTCTTCCGCGGCGTACCGAGCCTTCTGTTCATCTACTTCTTCTTTTTGGTGCTGCCTCAGTACAAGATCGCGCTGCCGTCGTTTTGGATGCTCACGCTCCCCGTCGCGCTCGCTGCCGCCGGCGTGCTGGCGGAGATCTTCCGCGCCGGCGTCAACGCCGTGCCGCGCGGCCAGGTCGAGGCAGCCCAGGCGCTCGGTCTCTCCAAGGCCAAAATCACCTTTAAAATCGTGCTGCCCCAGGCGATTCGCTTTATCATTCCGTCGTTGATTTCTCAGCTCGTAGTCGTGGTCAAGGACACCACCGTCGCCTACGTGGTGAGCTACCCCGACCTCATGCAAAACGCCCGCGTGCTCATTACCAACTACGACGCCCTCGTGTCGGTCTACCTGGTTATCGCGGTCATCTATATCCTCATCAACGTCGCGATCAACAAGGCTGCTGTCTACGTTTCGCAGCGCACTGGCGCGACCATCATCCGCTAACGATTTACGATTTCTAGGAATAAGGAGCCGAGCATTATGGCACAGAGCACTTCCGCTTCCGGCAAGCAGCCGCTGATCGAGCTCAAGCATGTCGATAAACACTACGGCGATCTACATGTCCTCAACGACATTAACCTCTCTGTTGACCGGGGCGAGGTCGTTGTCGTGATTGGCCCCTCGGGTTCGGGCAAATCGACCATGTGCCGCACCATCAATCGCTTGGAGACCATCGACTCGGGCGAGATCCTCATCGAGGGCCAGCCCTTGCCACAGGAAGGCAAAGACCTTGCCCACATGCGCGCCGAGCTGGGCATGGTCTTTCAGCAGTTCAACCTGTTTGCACATATGACCGTACTGCAGAACGTTATGCTGGGGCCGGTCGACGTGCTGGGCGTGTCCAAGGAGGAGGCTCGTGAGCGCGCCATGGACCTGCTGAGCCGCGTGGGCGTTGCCGAGCAGGCCGACAAGGTACCCGCACAGCTCTCAGGCGGCCAGCAGCAGCGCGTGGCCATCGCCCGTTCACTCGCCATGCAGCCCAAGGCCATGCTCTTTGACGAGCCCACGAGTGCACTGGACCCCGAGATGATCAACGAGGTGCTCGAGGTCATGGTCCGCCTGGCCCAGCAGGGCATGACGATGATCGTCATCACGCACGAGATGAACTTTGCCCGCCGCGTGGCCGACCGCGTCGTGTTTATGGCCGACGGCCAGATCGTAGAAACCGGCACGCCCGACGAGTTCTTCGACCACCCCCAGACCAAGCGCGCCCAGGACTTCCTCAACTCCATTAAGGGCCACTAACCCAATTGCCACGCGGGCAAATTCATCACCAGCGTTTATTCCGCGCCGCCCCTGTGCCATGTCCACCCGGATTCGAAAGCAGCACCTATGATCGGAACTCGTACTTCATCGTCCTACACCCCGCATGTCGACGTCGCCCCCGCCGACCGCCCACTCATCCTCGTCGCACCGCGCTGGGAAGAGGCGAAGCCGTTTTTGAGCGAAACGCTCTCCCCCAACGAAGAAATCGCAAGTGTCTTTGTCGACGCCATCCTTGCCGCCGGCGGCCTGCCGCTGCAGATGTCCATCACCGAGGATATCGAGGTCATCCGTCATTACGTGGAAATCGCCGACGGTATCGCTATTCCCGGCGGCCCGGACGTCAACCCCAAGCGCTGGGGCGACGAACGTCCGTACGACCCCACGCTGTGCTGTGAGATCCGCGACCGTTTTGAGTTCAAGCTCGTCAACGAGGTGCTTCGTGCCAAGAAGCCGCTCTTTACCACCTGCCGCGGCACACAACTGCTCAACGTTGCCACCGGTGGCACCCTATGCATGGACGTGCCGAGCTTGGGTGCGCGCGAGGGCCGCACGCAGTGGCGCCATACCCACGTGCTCAACGACCCCGTGCACCCTGTCGAAGTCGTTCCGGGCTCGCTGCTTGAGCGCGCGCTTGGCGGACGCAGGCTCATCCAGACCAACTCGGCGCACCACTGCTGCGTCGACCGTCTGGGAAAGAGTACGCGCCTGGTCGCCAAGGCAACCGATGGCGTGCCCGAGTGCATCGAGGTCGAGGGCCAGCCGTTCTGCCTGGGCGTGCAATGGCATCCCGAGTACACCTGGCAGACGCTCGAGACCGACTTTAACCTGTGGAAGTCGTTTGTCGAGGCAGCGGCAAAGGTTAAGCAGGCCCGTTAGTTCGCAAGCCACACAAGTTAAAGCCTCCTAAGCCAGGGGGGGCGGACACCAGCCACGGTGCCCGCCCCCCTGTATTTGGCATGCTCGGTATGATCGTCCCTCACAAACAATCAAAGAAATCTCGACCGCAATCGGTCGACGGTAAAGCAAATGGCAATTACGCTTGCTACGTTTATTAGGCAGTCAATAAGAATTGAAATGCATTGACTATTCCCCAACGGGGTCACGCCACAAATCCACATGAGCATCGAGGCCGGAAGCGGAAGCATGGAATTGGCCCCGAGCTGTATGTAGATCGCTACGACGTTGACAAGCAGCAGCATGCCAATCGGACCGAACCCGGCCCCAAAATAGGAAACAGCGATCACGCAAGAGACCACATATGCAAGGCAGACGGCACTCGCCAGAAGAAGTCGATCGCAAAATAAATTCAGGTTGAAATACTGTTGAGCATCCAAAACGATTGCACAGTTAAGACAGTACAAAACGACACTTGACAGGATAAACGCGCCCAATAGGGCGAAAGAAGACAGCACCGCTCGCGCAACGGTAACGCACGCCCGCTTCCCTCCCCGAGCCTCTGACAGCCCCCACGGCTCCTCGACAAAGCCCGAACTGACAAAGCGCGGCACAATACAAGCAGCGATGAACGGAAAGAACAATGCATGAGCCAACGGGGCTACGTTGAACAGCAGACCGCGAAAAACCTCTGCATTACCAAATAGAAGGGCATCCTCCGCCGATAGCCGAAGCGTCGGGTCTGGGAAAAAGCCCAAGAAACTGTTCTCACGGAGGCCACAGAGCCACATCGGGAAAGAATTAAGCTGCAATACCACCATGCACGCATAAATTACCAGGATTAAGGCGTACGCCCATTTGCTCACATGCTTCCATTCTGAATGGAGGAATCTTTTAATCTGACGAGCCATTGAACACACCCCCGGCACGAAAGCTCACGAGAGCGTAAATCAATACCGATAGACAGCTGGCTGCCACGCCATATCCCAGAAGCGTCAGCTGGCCCATATCGCTATACCCAAGGGCACATCCGACTCCAAGATACGGCCCCGGAAGAAGGAAAATCCATCGCAAGGATGGTATAGGTGCCTGAAGGAAGGCTCCGTAGAGCGTCAAGCTCATGACAAATCCAACTATCACCACGGCCCCGCTCAATACAGCGCTGCCCGTTATCCGATAGATAGTCACCGTCTCCAGCGCAACCGATATCACCAATACGGCGTTGACTATCATTGCAGGCAAAAATACAGTTAGTATGTTGTGCGAGTAGTTATGCCCTCCACGTATTATGGCTATTGCAAAAAGAAGAAGGCAAAGCGCGCTATACGCTGCGCCAATTATTAAAGCAGACGAAAATGCATGGGCTAGAGCCCCATAAAAGCGGTTGAGACCTCTTGCCGAAGAAATTCGGTGCCCCTCTTTATAGCCATGCTCCTGTAAAAGCACCAAACAAACGATGAGTGGAACGAACAGGGATGTACCGGCAAAAGCGCTGCGCGCAAGGGACTCATCAGGCGCAGAAGGATCGATTGCATTCCAGAGGAAACCAATATCCTCCCCACAAACGCCATAGCCAAAGGCTAGCAACGTTGTTCCGTTTTTTAGAAAGATGCCGAAGAGAAGGCCGAACGTCAGCATAAGCGCAAGACCAAACTGCGCCGGAAATATCCTGTGCAAACGCATCATATCCGCCTTTATGGGATGGATCGCCCGCTTCATAGCGAGACCGCCTTCATCAAGCGCCTGTAATACTCTTTTAGGGACGACGCCTCATCCCTTATGACGTCCATCGATTCCTTTTTTAGCAGTTCGCCATCATGAATAAACAGGCAGCTTGTTGCAACCGATGCCAACTCATCCAAATCGTGACTAGAGATGAGCATGGTCTTACCCTGCTCTCGATTCAATCGACCGATAAGGGCCCATATACTCTCGATGCCCAGCGGGTCCAATCCATTTGCCGGCTCATCGAAAATTAGTACGTCGGTGTCGCCCAATAAAGCCGTAGCTATATCCAGTCGCCGTTTCATTCCCAGAGAAAAACTGCTCACGCTCTTTTTCTCATCGACGTCCAGCCCGACTAGGCTCAAAACGCGAGGAATCTCACGATTCGCATCAAGCCCCCATTCCGAACATCGGATTTGGAGATTCTCAACCGCACTGAGGGATTGGTATGCTCCGCTGGAATCTGGCACATAGCCGACACGCGTCCGCATCAGGCTCAGGTCTTTTTTCGACTTGCCTCCAAAGAGCTCCACGCGCCCCGACGATGGTTTACAGAGACCCAATACGATTTTAATAAGCGTACTTTTGCCCGCTCCGTTTGCGCCAACAAGGGCACATAGTTCAGATTGAGTCACCTCGAAGGAAACGTTGTGCAACACACGCCGTTTTCCATAGAGCTTCGACACCTTTGATAGCTTTATCGCTAATGCACTCATTGGCCTCCCGTTCTGTTTGATGGCAAAACTATCCATATCGTTCCTCCTTTCTTTTATCGTTTTTTCTGCCTGTTATTGTTTATCGATAACTCGTATTTGTCAAGATAATTAAGAAAGGGGCCCGTGTTAGACGCGGGCCCCTTACGCTGATATTTCGTTTTAGCTGTTCGTCTTATGCTACTCGTCGCTCAAATCGACAGCGAAGACTGATGTCGGAAGTGACGCCTCGTTGCCTCCGCCATCCCGCATCTGCCTCACGACATTTTTTGCGCGTTCGACAATAAGCTCCTCAAGCTCTTTCTCACTCACGCGCTGAATAATATCTCCCGGTTGACAATCGAGTTCATCGCAGATATCGAGAAGCGTCTTAAGGCGAATAGCCTTTATTTTTCCGTTTCTTAGCTTTGAAATATTGGCCGGAGTATGCCCCGTGGCCCGAATCAGGTCAGCGCTGGCCTTTCCGGTCTTAAGCAGCTGCGTCTCAAGCTCGATGATGAGATAGCTCATGTTTCCTCCTACACAAGCTCGTCAGACTGCTCCTGGAGCAGCGAGGCATAGCTCCAGATCACCGAGACAAACAAACAGACAGCCGCGCCGATAAGCGACCCCGCGTCAAAGGCAACGCCCTGGCAAATCGCGATAACGAAGGAATGAGGCACGACGCAAAGCTCCAGCCCACCAATGGTGAGATTGACCGATCCATAGGCACCAGCAAGCGAAACCGCGGCGTTAACAGCAAAGGCAAGCGCGAGAACACGGATAAGCCGCACATGCGCCCTGGTAAAGGGCGATACGCCCCGCGAAATGTCACGGCTGATTCCGCACAAAACGACAAGCGAAATACCCATGACAAGCGCCATGCACAGTCCGCTTGGGATAACGATGCACCCGCCATTGAGAAGCGTCACAACACCGAAAGAATCGACAGAAGCAACGTTTGCAACCGCATACCAGATCACGTAAACAACCAACGCGGCAAAAGCGACGAGCATTCCCGCAAAAACGACCGCCATGCAAAAGCCAAGCTTCCTTACAGTCTCGCCCGCCTTGGCCATACGCTGAACGCTGTTGGACATACACTCACCCTCATCAAATCTATCGTTATCGGAATAGTTTATCGAACAACGATATGGATTGCATGTACAAAGCCCAGCCGGTGCACATAGGCCATTTACTGATTCGGAGGGTGAGAGTGGATTTTCGGACACTTACCGAACGAGAGTGGATAATATCCCACTTTGAGGCCGCCACGGGGCCTAAAACGGGAGATTATCCACTCTCATAGTCATCAAAGCTCGCAAGCTCTTATTCAGCCGCCTCGCGCAGGGCCGACATCGTACCCGCATATTGCTGCTGCAACGCATGCATCCCCTCGCGAGCGCCGTCAACGGTATCGGCGCCACGCAACGCTTCGGTCACCACGACCGCCGGCTCGTACAGGTTATCGAATCCCAGGTTCTGGCTCACGCCCTTGAGCGTGTGCGCCGCCATAAACGCTTCCTTGGCGTCTCCTGCCGCCATAGCGGCCTCCAGCTTGTCCATGCTCTCGTCATCCAAAAACTTGAGGGCAAAGCGGGCAAGCATTTCCCCGCCCATCAGCCGAGCGCACGCATCGTCATAATTAGCGCCGATCTTCTCATACGCCTCACGCATGGAAATCATGGATTAAAACTCCTTTGGTCAAACTAAATCGTGGGAAACGCGACAACATCGGCGGGGCGTGCCAACGTCTCGGCAATACGGTCTTGCACCTCGAGCAGGCAGTCGAGCAACAGCGGGTTAAAGGCGCCGCACTTACCGTCCAGGATCATCTGGATTGCCTCCTTGTGCGGGATAGCGTCCTTGTACACGCGCACGCTCGTCAGCGCATCATACACGTCGGCCACCGAGACCACCTGCGCGGCGATGGGAATTTCGTCGCCCTTAAGGCCATCGGGATAACCCTTGCCGTCCCAGCGCTCGTGATGCCAACGCGCAATCTGGTACGCATATTCCATAAGCGCATTGCCGACGTGATGGCGGCCCAGCTCAAGCAACATGTCGGCGCCGATCGTGGTATGCGTCTTCATAATCTCGAACTCCTCGGGCGTAAGGCGTCCGGGCTTGTTGAGGATCGCATCGTCAATCGACATCTTGCCGATATCGTGCAGCGCCGAAGCCAGGGCGATCGTGGAGCGTTCCTCATTGTCGAGGGAGATGGTGCCGCTACGCTGGACCAGACAGCCAAGCAGCAGCTCGGTCAGCTTTTCGATGTTTGTAACGTGCCTGCCGCTCTCGCCGTTGCGAAGCTCCATGACGCCGGCCATGATGTCGATGAGCATGCGACTGTTCTTGACGCGCTCGTTGTACTGCTGGGACAGTAGGTTCGTCAGGCGGCGCTGTTTGGCGTATAGGCGGATGGTGTTGCTTACACGGCGGCGCACGACACGGGAGTCAAACGGGCGGTTGATATAGTCCGAGGCGCCCAGCTCGTACGCGCGCAGAACCATATCATCGGAATCTTCGCTCGAGATCATGATGACAGGCAGATTGTCGACACCCGTTCGGCGCGACAGATCGGCCAGTACCTCAAAGCCGCTTATGCCCGGCATGATAATGTCCAGCAGCACGAGCGACAACTCATCGCCATAGCGGTCGACCATGTCGAGCGCCGTACGACCGTTGTCGGCCTCGAGGATGCAATACTCGTCCTTGAGCATCTCGTTGAGAATGACTCGGTTCATCTCGGAGTCATCGACAATAAGCACCAAAGGCTTTTCGCTTTGGAAGGCCTCGATAGAATCGGCATCGGTCACGACCGTACCGGCTTTTGCCTTAGCGCGGCTCAATAACTGGACAGCGCGGCCAACGCCCTCATCGACCGTCTCGCCATGAATGCGGACGCCACCAACACATGCCGTCAAGCTCACGTACTCATGGCCCGAAATAATCGTGGAATGAACGGCATCGGACACCTGATGCAGGCGACGGGTGAAGTCATCGGAGGGAATATTGGGCATGACGACCACAAACTTGTCGCAGCCATAGCGCACAAGCTCGTCAGTCGAACGGATTCCGCTGCGCATGGCTGTCGCCACAGCACCGAGCGCAAGGTCGCCGGCATGACGGCCACACGTATCGTTGAAGACCTTAAAATCATCAAGGTCAATCACCGCAACGCCGGCATTCACGCGGGCGCTACGGAGCTTTTCCTCGTAATATCGGCGATTGCGCACATTCGTCAGCACGTCGGTGTAGACAAGGTCCTCTTCTGCAGCCTCATGCTCATCAATCGGACGCACCATCAGCAGGACATGAGGCTCGCCCTCGACCTTCAGAGGGCGCAGGCGAGCGCGGTACTCGGTACCATCATTGAGTAGCTGCTCCGACACCTCATCCGAATCTGCCAAGGCCTCAAGACTCGACTGACGCAAACAAGGACAGTGATCGCCGGCGAGCAGGCAGTTACGCTCGCTCTTAATCTGATCGGCCGACAGCAAACGCACCACGGGGTAGGTCTTCGCGACACGGGCGACCTCGGCGGCAGCCTCCTCATCGGTTAGATTGACCTCGTGATTATTGAGCATATGGGCCCTTTCAATAGTTTCGCATAGTAGCGGTGGGTTCCAAATGCTACCAGAGTAGCACCCTGTCGATGCAGGTAAGCACGTGAATATCGTTGCATTTTTATGACTTGACAGACGGCGGTAATGGAGCCGCGGGCGCGCGGTTATGAGCGCATTCGTTAACAATGGCGAAACGCTAACAGTCCCCCTCCCCGCAGGTCATCGAGCGTGCTAACGCTTCAAGACATCGCGAACGGCGTTTGCTGCCGTAGCGGGGCGATCGCGCAGACCGTTATGCGCGCCCGGAATCGTCACAAGGGGGCAATCGAGATATTCGGCAGCCGCTCGCGTACCGGCCTCGCGGGGCGTTCCGACCGAAAGCTCGCCGAGAAGCACAGCGGCAACGGACTTCGATGCGCAGACACTATCCCAGTTGGGAACGTAAGTCATATTTGTTCCATATTCGTTCGCCATAAAGCAACGACCATTGCGCAGGGCATGTTTGACTTCCGCTTCGGTCGTCCCAGGAGCCTCGGGGTCCAAGTCGCCGAGGGCTCCCAAGAAAAGCCGGAGCGCCCTTGAAACCTTTCCAGCCGCAATCATATCGAGCAAAACCGGAGCTGCGCCCATGCCGACGCCTTCGGCCGACACGGCCGGCTCATGCAGAATCGCACGGGCGACGAGATGGGGTTCGGTGCGAAGAAGCTCCAGGGTCACCAGCGTACCGGCACTGTGCGCGAGCACGTTTGCCGGAGCGCCAACGTGTTCGATCACGGCCTGCAGGTCGGCGGCCTGAGCGGCAAGATCATAGCTGCCGTCTGCCGCATCGCTGCTGCCACCGCAGCCGCGGCGGTCGTAGGCAATTACGCGGTAGTTGCGACTGAGCTCACAAGCGATGCCGTCGAAAAATGTGCCGTCGACACAAGCGCCGTGCACGCACACCAAGGCAGGAGTATCAGGCGACACATCCGGGCCGGCATATTCGCGACAGGCAATCGTGGTGCCCGCATTCTCGACCGTAAAATCCATGTTGTGCCCCCATCATCAATGCCCATCCAATTGCACGTCAGTACGGTTGGATGGACCCGCATTGCCTCACGACTTGTTAACATATTAACTTTACCCGACCCGAGGCTTTTCATGGCACGGCATAATGAGCGACGTGAAAAAACGAAACTTGTAAAGCAAGAGCCCGCACCTTGCTTTGGAGCCGATGCTATGCTTAGGCACAATTGTCTTGAGGAGCATATGCCTATGTCTACGTTTTTGAATGCCAGCCCCATCTTTGGGCCCGTTCGCAGCCGTCGCCTTGGTCTCTCGCTCGGCGTCAACATGATGCCGGCCAGCGGCAAAATCTGCACGTTTGACTGCATATACTGCGAGAACGGTCTCAACGCCGAGCGCCCCTGCCATGAGCCGTACAACACAGCCGCCGTGGTACTCGACGCGCTCGAGGCAAAGCTGCGCGAGATGGCAGCCGAGGGCGAGCTCCCCGATGTGATCACGTTTGCCGGCAACGGCGAGCCCACCGCCGCGCCGGAGTTTCCCCAGGCCATCGCCGGCGCCGTTGCACTACGCGACGAGTTGGCACCGAGCAGCAAGATTGCCGTGCTCTCCAACGGCACGCGCGCCGACCGTCCCCAGGTGCACGATGCACTCATGATGGTCGACGACAACATTCTTAAGCTCGACACCGTCGACCCGGCATTTATCCAGTTGCTCGACCAGCCTGTTGGCCCCTACGACGTCGAGCACCAGATTGAGACGTTCGCAAGCTTTGACGGTCACGTTATTATCCAGACGATCTTTTTGACCGGTGAGTATCTGGGCAAGCCCATCGACAACACCGGCGAGGAGTACGTTGCCCCCTGGCTCGCGGCGCTTGAGCGCATTCGCCCACAAGAAGCGACCATCTACACGGTGGCGCGCGAGACACCAATCGCCGGCCTTGCCAAAGCGGCGCCTGAAGTGCTCGACGCCATTGCCGCGCGCGTGCGCGCCCTCGGCATTCCCTGCCAGGTGAGCTACTAGCAAAACCACGCAGCAGCTAGCGCCCGCCATCCCGCTCCATCAGTTGCGGTGATATAGTTCCTGTTTATGCTGTTAAACCGCTTAAATCGGAACTATATCACCGCAACTTCTATGGACGTGTGGGTGGGCTATACTAGCTGCGGATGAAAGGAAGTTAGCCATGTTTGACAATGGACCTGTGCCTGGCCGCAACGACGCTTGCTGGTGCGGCAGCGGCAAGAAATATAAGAAATGCCATAGCGCCTTTGATGAGCGCCTCGAGCGCCTGTGGGAGGAGGGCTGGGAGGTTCTGCCCCGCACGCTCTACAAGACGCCCGCCGACATCGAGGGCATCAAGCGCTCCGCCGCCATCAACGTGGGCGTGCTCGACTACGTAGGCGAGCACATCGCCGCGGGCATGACCACCAACCAGATCGACCAGATGATCTACGACTACACCGTCGAGCACGGTGGCACGCCGGCCGACCTCAACTACGAGGGCTACCCCAAGAGCGTGTGCACCTCGATCAATGATGTGGTCTGCCACGGTATCCCCTGCGATACGGACGTGCTGCACGATGGCGACATCATCAACGTCGATTGTTCCACGATCCTAGACGGCTACTTTAGCGACTCGAGCCGCATGTTCTGCATCGGCGAGGTCTCGGCCGAGCGCCAGCGCCTGGTCGACGTCACCCGCGCCAGCGTGGAGGCTGGCCTTGCCGCCGTCAAGCCGTGGCTGCCACTGTCCGTGATGGCCGAGGCCGTGCAAAAGACGGTCGAGGACGCCGGTTTTAGCGTGGTGCGCGAGTACGGCGGACACGGCATTGGCAAGGAGTTCCACGAGGACCCGTTTGTGGGCTTTACCACCGAGGCGCCCGATGTGGACACCATTATGGCCCCGGGCATGGTCTTCACCATCGAGCCCATGGTCAACGCCGGAGCGCCCGACATCAAGATCAGCAAGGGCGACGGTTGGTGCGTGCGCACCAAGGACGGCAGCGATTCGGCCCAGTGCGAGGTACAGCTCGTGGTGACCGAGGACGGCTACGAGCTGCTGAGCTGGTAGCCGCACGGACGCCGGGCGCTCATGGACTTACAACCGTCCATGAGCGCCCGGCGTTTTAATTGAGCGTTTTGCCTGATAAAACCTGCCAAAATAAACCTGTCCCTTTTTGGCAGGTCGAGCGGAGAGGACTGCTTGTGAACATCTTGGTTTTGTTGCCCGTCAACGACCGCCATCGCGCAATTCTTGAGTCGAGCGCTCCGGGCGAGGACTTTATCTACACGAGCGCCGACGCCGCCACGCGCGAACAGGTCGCCGATGCCGACGTGATCTTGGGCAACATAGACCCTGACATGCTCACGGCATGCGAGCATCTCCAGCTGTTGCAATTGCAGACCGCGGGCTGTGACGATTACCTGGCCGCCGGCACCGTACCAGCCGACGCCAAGCTTTCCTGCTCGGTGGGCGCCTACGGCCAGGCCGTGAGCGAGCACATGTTTGCCATGGTCCTTTCCATGATGAAGCGCCTGCCCGGCTATCACGACTTGCAGCGCCAGCATCGCTGGGAGGATTTGGGGCCGGTTACCTCGCTCAAAAACGCCAACGTGCTGGTGCTGGGCGCGGGCGATATCGGCGGCCACTTTGCCACGCTCTGCCGCGGCATGGGCGCGCACGTCCGCGGCATCAAGCGCCATCCGCTCGTCTACCCCATTGTGTTCGAGGACATGGACGGAATGGAGGCCCTGCCTGAGCGCCTGGCGGAGGCAGACGTCGTCGCATCCTTTATGCCGAGCACACCCGAGACCCGCGGCCTGGCAAACGCCGAGTTCTTCGCCGCGATGAAACCAGGCGCCTTCTTTGCCAACGGCGGCCGCGGCGACCTTGTTGTTGCCGACGATCTGGTTGCCGCTCTTGAGTCGGGACATCTCGCCGGCGCCGCGGTCGACGTCACCGATCCCGAGCCGCTGCCTGCGACAAGCCCCCTGTGGGATGCGCCCAACATGCTCATCACACCGCACGTCTCCGGCTGGTTCCACCTGGCCGCCACGCTCAACAATGTGGTCGACATCGCCGCGGAGAACCTGCGTCACCTGCAGGCCGGCGAGACTCTACGCTGCTGGATTGAGCACTGATTTGTTCCGGCGTTTTGCCAAACGCCGGAACCCCTCGACGCTGCGAGCCCCATGGGTTCCGCCGTTCCAACGAACGGCGGACCGGTCGACGCTGCGCGCCGCCCAGAGCGACAATTTGTCATTCAAAAGGCAAGGCATGACCAGAAGGTCTATGCCTTGCCTTTTTCATGCCAACTTGTTCGCTCTGGACATCGCTCGCTGACGCTTGCTCAACCTGCGGTGTCATAACAATTCTGTCCAGCTGTTGGCATTGCGGCATTTGCCCAGAAATAACCTGCAAAATAAACCTGTCCCTTTTTGGTAGGTTTGGTGCAATGGGGTCAGGCTGGCTTGCGCCATACCGGTAGTTCTGTCTGCGACACTCTCGCCAAAGTGATATCAAACATACATCTAGCGTTTTCGACACTTCGCTTATTAGAGCCAGTCCGTCTCCTCGTCATAGCGGTCCGAATAGGCGTTACGCTTGAGTTCTTCAGCACTCGTTGGTCGCGCCTTGGAAACGTCGACCCCTGACTCATGGCAAGCGGCGACGAACAGCTGTAAACCCCGATCAATAAGCTGAGCCCCACGCTCGGCCTTCATTTCTTCGGCTCGCATTTAGAGCCCCACGCTTTCGGCGCCGTTGATGGTTAGGTTTCGCTCGTAGAAGGCGGTGAGGGCGCGGATGGCGTACATCACGTCGCGCACGCCACCGGTCTCGTAGCTTGAGTGCATAGCCAGCTGCGGCAGGCCCACGTCCACGGCGTGCATGCTCGCCTGCATGTTCGACAGGTTGCCGAGCGTGGAGCCACCCGCCATATCGCTCTTGTTGGCGAAGGCCTGCGTGGGCACGTCGGCGTCATCGCAAATAGCCTGGAACACCGCGCGGCTAAAGGCGTCGGTGCAGTAGTGCTGGTTGGCAGCTTCCTTGATGACGATGCCGCCGTTGAGCACAACCTGGTTGCGCGCATCGCACTTCTCGGCGTGGTTGGGATGCACGGCATGCGCGTTGTCGCAGCTCACGAGCATCGAGGCGGCAAGGGCGCGATGATACGATTCGTCGTCAAAGCCCAGCGAGCCGTTGATGCGGCGCAGCGCGTCGGCCAAGAAGGTCGACATGGCGCCCTGCTTGGTCTCGGAGCCAACCTCCTCGTTATCGAAGCAGCAGAAGACCGAGACGTCGTGCGCGTTCTCGGCGCCCAAAAATGCCTGTAGCGAGGTATAGGCGCAGGACAGGTCATCGAGCTTGGGCGTCGAGATAAATTCGTCGGCCCAACCCCAAATGCGCGCATCCTGACGATTAACCAGGAACAGATCGCGGCCCAAAATTTGCTCGGGCTCAACATCCAGCTCTTCGGCGATCAGGGCATCAAAGTCGCCCTGCTTAAGCTCGCCGGCACTGATGAGCGGGCACAGGTCGACAGCTCGGTTGGGAGCAAAGCCCTCGTTGACGCCACGGTTCATATGGATAGCAAGGCTCGGGATAATAGCGACCTCGCGCTCGGTGGCAAGCAGGCGGCTCTCAATACGGTCGCCCTCGCGCACCAGCACGCGGCCCGCGAGCGCCAGCGGGCGATCGAACCAGGTGTAGTCAATCATGCCGCCGTAGGCCTCGGTGTTCAGGCGCAGCGTCTCGCCCGCGCCGTCGAGCTCGGGCACGGCCTTAACCTTAAACGTCGGCGAGTCGCTGTGCGACGCCGTCAGCTGAAAATGATAGTCGCCGGCAACGCCGTCCTCGCCCCACGTCGCGGCCAGGTCCTCGCCCACCTTAAAGGCGATGACACTCGAGGTATTGCGCTGCGTGTAATAACGCCCGCCCGGCTCGATATCCCATGCCGCGTTCTCGGGCAGGTAGGTAAAGCCCGCCTCGTCGAGCTCGGCCATAATGGTCGCCGCCGTATGGAACATGCTGGGGCATGCCTCGATAAAGTCGATGAGGTCGTTGGCGGCCTCGATATCGTCGGCAGTCACGTGCACGCGCTCGGGCGTTTCCTGATCCGTCATGCTCTCCCCTTTCGCTGGGCTGATGGTCCCCTCCAGCATACCCCGCCGCGCCAGCGCCGCGCCTTTCATTCCATGTTTAATCCCACGCCGCTCGCCAAGTTGAGCCATCATGCCCGTGCACCTTTTGCGACAATTACGCTAACAGGACGAGAGGAGCCGTCATGAAGCCACGTAACATTGCCATCGCCTGCGGTGTTGCAGGAACCGCCGTCGGCATCGCCATTGCCGCCGGTATCGTTTATCACAAACAAATCAAGTCCGCCGCGTCGCTCAAACGCTTGACTGACTATGCGGATGGCTATGACCTGTACGCAATCGACATCGCTTACGACTACGACCTTGACCGCATCATCGCCGCTGGCGTGCGCGACGACCAGGCCTACATCGATGCTGTGGTGGCGCAGGTGTTGCCCGGCGTGCCGGCACATGTCCAGGCGCCCCAGTTTGCCTGCAGCGCTTTTGTCGCCGTAGATGCCGAAGGCCGCGTGCGCACCGGTCGCAATTACGACTTTAAGGACGACACCTCGGCGCTGCTGGTGCGCAATCACCCGCGCGACGGCTATGCCTCCATCGGCTTTGCGGCCCTCAACAACCTGGGCACCAACGCTCCGCTTGACTCCGTCGCCGGACGCGCCGCTGCACTCATGGGCCCGTTTGCCCAGCTCGACGGTGTTAACGAACGCGGCGTGTCCATTGCCGTACTCACCCTGGATTCCAAACCCTATGACCAGGACACGCAGCGCCCTGTCATCAATACCTCGCTCGCCATCCGCCTGGTGCTCGACCGTGCCGCCACCACGCAAGAAGCTGTCGACCTGCTTTCCGCCTACGACATGCACGCCATGGCAGGACGCGATTACCACTTCTTTATCAACGACGCCGCCGGTGACGCGCGGGTGGTGGAGTGGGATCCGCGCGACCCCGACCGTGCATGCAAAGTGACTCCTGTACGCCAGGTTACGAACTTCTATGCCTGCTATGGTGACGAAGTGCTGCCCAACCAAAAGAATGGCGAGCTGGGCCATGGTAAAGAGCGCGCCGTCGCAATCGCCGATGTCCTTGACGCCCATGTCGGTGCCCAGGACGAGGCAGTCGCTTGGAAGGCCCTACGCGCTGCGGCGCAAGAGCCCAATCCGGAAGACATCACCAGCAACACGCAATGGTCGGTCGTCTTTGACAATACCGAACCCGCTGCCGCTATTACGCTGCGCCGCCACTGGGGCGACGTCGACGCCTTCGCACTGTAAGGAGCTGGCACCGTCGTCCTTACGCTCGCCTGACGTTGCTTACATTTCCATACGCTTGAGCTAACACGTTTTACCCCCGCATCAACAGTGTGCGGGGGTAAACTTATGCGCATGTTATAACTTGCCCGGAAGGATTCACCATGCTTAGGATCGGTCTTCTTACTAGTGGCGGCGACTGCCAGGCGCTCAACGCCACCATGCGCGGCATTGTCAAAACGCTTATGACCAATAGCGAAGAGCCTATCGAGATTTATGGCTTTGAGGACGGATATCAGGGCCTTATCTACAGCAGGTTCCGTGTCATGACGCCCGCCGATTTTAGCGGTATCCTCACCCGCGGCGGCACTATTCTGGGCACGAGCCGCACGCCGTTCAAGCGCCTGAACATTCCCGAGGCCGACGGCGTCGAGAAGGTACCCGCGATGGTCCACACCTATCACAAGTTGCAGCTCGACTGCCTGTTTATGCTGGGCGGCAACGGCTCCACCAAGACCGCCAACCGCCTGCGCGAAGAGGGCCTCAACGTTATCGCCCTGCCCAAGACCATCGATAACGACACCTGGGGCACCGAGATGACGTTTGGCTTTACGAGCGCCATCGACGTCGCCACCAAGTGCATCGACGACATCCACACTACCGCCTCGAGCCATGGGCGCGTGTTCGTTATCGAGATTATGGGCCACAAGGTTGGCTGGATCCCGCTGTATGCCGGCGTCGCGGGCGGCGCGGATGTCATCTTGATTCCCGAGATCCCCTACGACATGGATAACGTCATCAAGACCATCGAGCATCGCATGGAGACCGGCAGCCGCTTTACCATCGTGGCCGTCGCCGAGGGCGCTATCTCCAAGGAGGACGCGGCGCTGTCCAAGAAGGAGTACAAGAAGAAGCTCGCCGAGCGCACGAGCCCGTCAATCGTCTACGACATCGCCAAGGAGATCGAGGCCAAGACCGGTCGCGAGACCCGCGTCGCCATCCCCGGTCACACGCAGCGCGGTGGCCAGCCCGACGCTCAGGACCGCATCTTTGCGACCCAGTGCGGCGTCGAGGCAGCGCTCGGCTGCCTGCGCGGCGAGTTTGGCTACATGATTGCCCTGCGTGACGGCAAGATGTGCCACATGCCGCTCGAGGATGTCGCCGGCAAGCTCAAGTACGTCGATCCCCAGAGCGACCTGGTACGCGAGGCCAAGGCGTTGGGCATCAGCTTCGGCGACGAATAGCCTCGGCTGGAACCGCCCCCATCGGAGGCCCCAGGGCTTACCTCCCAAATCGTCCTCGGACATGTCAGGACCCCGCCGTGCGCTTCGCGCGGCGGGGTCCTTCCGTCCTGCGGAAAGATTTGGGAGGTAAGCCCTGAGGCCTCCTGCGGTAATTAGGGAGGTCGAGGCTATTCGTCTTCTTGCTGCGGGTGCCTGGGGTAGGATGCGGCGTGCATTTTTGGGAGTATTCAGCAGCCGTGGGTGCCTGCATACTGGATTTTGGGCGAAAAGCAGGCGCCATGAGCCGCATCCTGTAAAAAAACGAGCGGCTCTAGAGGCGTTGGGGCTCAGAATCGGGGCTTTCAGCGCAGTTTTGCACCCCCGCCCCCGCGCCCGCGGACCCCGGGATGCTGAATACTCCGGAATTTGCACGGCGCCCCCTGGGGTACCTGTGGGCAAAAAGCAACCGCCCCGTCAAAGTATGCATTTGGCGGGGCGGTTTATGCAAAAATGCTGCTGCGGGCGCGTCGGCAGCTCGCTAGAACTTGAATCCCAGGACAGGTTACTCGGCGCTCTTGAGGGCGCCGACCATGTCGATCTTGTTGAGGGTACGATTGGTGGCGAGATTGACGATAAACGTAAAGTCAAACGAAAGCACCACGGCGAGCACGTAGCTTAGCGGCTCGACCTCGACGTCAAAGTACAGCGACGGCATCTGCAAAATGTAGGTAAAGCTCTCGGCAAGCAGGCCACCCAGTGGCACGCCCAGTGCGGTGCCAATCGCCGTGAGGATCAACGTCTCCTTGTTGACGTAGTGGTGCACCTCGCCGCGACGGAAGCCCAGCACCTTAATGGTCGCCAGCTCGCGCTCGCGCTCGGAGATATTCGTGTTGGACAGCGTAAACACCACCACAAACGATAGGCACGCTGCCATAAAGGTCACGAGCACCACGACAGAATTGATAATCGTAAAGTTCGCCTCGTAGTTCTGCCAATGTTCGGCCGTGCTCGAAATCGTAAGCCAACCGTCACTCTTAAGATTCTTGCTAAACGCAATCTGGTCGGCCGACGAGCCCTTAAGCAGCACAAAGATCCCGTTAAGGCGTGCACTTCGACCAAACGCGCGCTCATAGGTGCCCTGCGTCATGTAAAGCGTGTTGCCCAGATAGTTGAGCGAAATGTCACTGACTTTGACCTTGGCAACATTGAGCGACGAATCCTGGACGTGCGCCGTATCGCCCGGCTGAATCCCCAGTACCAGCTGTGAACTTTTGCTCAGATACACGTCTCCGTCACGCAAAGACAGCGGTTCTTTGGACTCATCCTCCAGGCGCACGTAATCGCCCAAGTCACCCGTGCGGTCGTCGGGAATCACGATGAGCTGCACAGTCTCGCTCTTGCCACCAAACGTAAAGGTGACGTTGTCGGTCATAATCGGCAGGGTTGAGGTCACGGTCACGTTGGAATCATTGGCCGCGCTGCGCTCATCCAATGCCGCGCACGTCTGCGAAAAATCGTCGGGATTGGCGACCGCCAGCAGGTCGTAGCGCGTGATATGCCCGTACTGTTTGGGCGAAAGCGCCACCGACGTGTCACGGATGCCCATGCCGCAGATCACGAGCGCTGTGCAGCCGGCGATACCGAAGATGGTCATAAAGGCGCGCTTTTTGTAGCGGAACAGGTTACGCGCCGCCACCTTGTTTAAGAAGCCCATGCGGTGCCAGATAAAGCCGATACGCTCAAGCAAGATGCGCGAGCCGGCACGCGGGGCCTTGGGGCGCATGAGCGAAGCCGGCGTCTCGGCCATCTCGTGGCGGCAGGCGATAATCGTGGCGCCCACCACGCCCACGGCAAACAGCGCAACCGACACGAGCGACGACACGATGTCGTACGAAAGCAGCATCTGGGGCAGTGAGTACATGTCGTCAAACACCGTAAACAGGAACAGCGGCAGGCCCACAAATCCGATGATGTTGCCGAGCACACCGCCGATCAGACACGCCCACAGCGAGTAGTCCACGTATTTGGACAGGATGCGTCCACGTGAATAGCCGAGCGCCTTATACAGGCCGATGAGCGTGCGCTCCTCCTCAACCATACGCGTGGCGGTGGTAAGGCTGATGAGCACGGCGACGATAAAGAAGATGAACGGGAACACTGTGGCGATGGCCTCGATCGAAGAACTGTCGCTCTCGACGCTCGAGTAGCTTGCGATGTTACCGCGGTCCTGGATGTACCAGGTGCATTCGCCCAGGTCGGAAAGCTCGGCGCGGGCATCGGCGAATTGTTGGTTGGCGGCGGCGCGGCGCTGGTCCAACTCGGCCTGAGCCTGGACGCGCTCCTCGCTGCCCTCGGCCATACGGTCGATGTTGCCCTGTTCAATCCCAAAGAGCATATTCGCCTGGCGTTCGGCCGCATCTAAGCCTGCCGGCGTGTCAACCGTCAACTCCTGAGCACGTGCCTTCTCACGCTCCTCGCGGATCTTCTCGATATTGCCCTTGACCTCGTTGATCTTTGTCGTGTAGGCATCCGAATAGGAGTTGAGGCTCTTGGCTCCCTCGACGATCACGTGGACCGAGGAATAGGAAGAAGATGTCGCGGCATCCTCGCTCACATAGAACTTATAGTCCGCAGCCGAAGCAGCACGAAAGGCGTTGACTGTCGAGTCGGAGCTCACGTCGGTGGGATCGAGAACCTCGGCCGTGATGGTGTAATCGCCCGCGGCAAACTGGTCCTTGGCGCTTTGGTTCGACGAGCTCGCGTCATTGGCAGCAAAACTCACCGTATCGCCGAGCCTTTTGCCCGAAGCCTTCAGGAACTTCGAAGTCACCGCGACCTCATCGGCGCTCTCGGGCAAATCGCCGTTCACGAGCACCGGCTGATCGATGTTCTCCTTGGAGAGACTTTGCACGACCACGCGCTCGCGCGCTGTGCCCACGGCAGTGTAGGCGGTCTCGGTGTAGATGCCCTCGGCCGTCTCGACGCCGTCGACCTCTTGGATAGCCGCAAGATCGTCGCGCGTAAGGCCATAGGTCGACTGCGCGTTAATGTCATAGACATTCTGCTGGTCAAAATAGGCGTCGACCGAATCGCGCAAATCTTCGCAGCCTGCCTTAAGACCGCACATCACGCTCACGCCAAGCGCGGTGATGACCACGATAGATAAGAAGCGCTTAAGACTGCCGCGGATTGTGCGGTAGATGCCGCGGCGAAAAACCGTCGGCACCATATCGTTTGAACTTTGGGCGGTGCGATAGGTCGCAAACTCCCGGTCGCGACCCGCGCGCTCCGTATCGTGGTTTTGGCTGTTTTGGCGGTCCTGGTCCATGGCGCTACCACTCGATCGTCTCGATAGGCACGGGATTTTGCTGGACCGTCTCGCTCTCCACGCGACCACTCTTAAAGCGGATCAGGCGATCGGCCATGGGCGCGAGCGCGGAGTTGTGCGTGATGATGATGACCGTAATGCCCTGCTTGCGGCAGGTATCCTGCAGCAACTGCAAGATCTGCTTGCCGGTTTTATAGTCGAGCGCGCCCGTGGGCTCGTCGCATAAAAGAAGCTTGGGGTTCTTGGCCAGTGCGCGGGCAATGGACACGCGCTGCTGCTCGCCGCCCGAAAGCTGCGCGGGGAAGTTGGCGAGGCGCTCGCCCAGGCCAACCTGGCGAAGCGTCTGTTCGGCATCGAGCGAATCGGGGCAGATCTGAGCTGCAAGCTCAACGTTTTCGAGCGCCGTCAGGTTGGGAACCAGATTGTAGAACTGAAAGACAAAGCCGACGTCGGCGCGGCGGTACTCCACAAGCTGCGCCTCGTTGGCAGAGCTCACGTCGCGCCCGTCCACTGTCACGGAGCCGGAGGTTACCGTATCCATGCCGCCTAGGATGTTGAGCGCCGTAGTCTTGCCGGCGCCCGAAGCGCCCAGGATAATGGCGAGCTCACCGCGCTCAACGGTAAAACTCGCGCCGTCGAGCGCATGGATGCGGGCATCGCCCTCGCCGTATGCTTTGATGACGTCTTTGAATTCGATATAGGCCATCGATCGGTTCCCATCTGGTCGGATAACTCTTTAGTATTACCCATTTCACGCCGACCAAAAAGGGACAGGTTCATTTTGGCAGGTTTTATATGGGGAAATGGCGGGTGTAGACGAGGCATTATGGCTACCCAAGTCAACCATTTGACCCATGCCTTGCCCACCGCTATGATGCCGCTGCGGAATGAATGTCTCCGCTGGGTGCGCTAGCTAAACTGTCGCGTCACCCTAAACCGCCTTGTTGCTGATGACTTCTGCTGTTACGTGGTGCCTCCTAGGCATCACGCCGCGGCAGGAGTCTTTTTTGTTTTGGAGGAGAAGTGTCGGAAAACAGCACATCGAGCAGAATCAAACGCCTGGTCAGCACCTATAGCGGCCTCGTGCTCATGGGTACTGTCGGAATCCCTATTGGCATCATCGTCGGTGCCATCTGCGCACTCTTTGGCCGCGTGCTCCTGGCGATCGGCACTTTCCGCAACGAGCACATCGCACTGCTCCTTCCCTTCCTCGCCCCCATGGGCTTGGCCATCGTATTTGCCTACCGCACCTGGGGCAAAGGCACCGATCGGGGCATGAGCCTGGTATTTGACGTAGGTCACGGACGCGAGGACGCCATCTCCCCGCGTTTGGTGCCGCTCATTATGTTGAGCACGTGGGGAACGCACCTCTTTGGCGGCAGCGCAGGACGCGAGGGCGTAGCGGTGCAGATCGGCGCCACCGTCTCACATTGGATCGGCCGACGCTTGCCTTTCCGCGACCCCGGCAACACGTTTTTGCTCATTGGTATGGCCGCTGGCTTTGCCGGACTCTTTCGAACGCCGCTCGCCGCCACGGTCTTTGCTATCGAAGTGCTGGTCGCCGGACGCATGGAATACCGCGCGTTGTTCCCCGCGCTTACGGCTTCACTTGCCGCAAGCATGACCTCCGGCGCCTTGGGACTCGAGAAGTTCGAGGTCGCCGTTACCGCCTCGTATGCGCTCGACCTCCCCAGTCTTGGACGGCTGGCGCTGTTGGGTATCGCGTTTGGTATGGTAGGTGGAGCTTTTGCCTGGTGCCTTGCCCATGCCAAGACCCTTGCAGCGCGGCTGCTCCCCAACCCTTACATTCGCGTTGCCGTTATGGGCCTTGCGCTGTCAGCGATTTTGTTCGTACTGTGGCAGGGGCGATACTGCGGACTTGGAACAAACCTGATATCCGCGGCACTGGGCGACAACGGCGAGCCGTCGATCATGCCTTGGGACTGGGCGCTCAAATTCGTACTCACCATCGCCACGCTTGCCGCAGGATATCAAGGTGGTGAGGTAACGCCGCTGTTCTCCATCGGAGCAAGCCTGGGTGTCGTGCTCGCCGGAATTCTCGGCATGCCCGTCGAGTTCTGCGCCGCGCTGGGATACGCCGCCGTCTTTGGCAGCGCCACCAACACGCTGCTCGCGCCGATCCTCATTGGCTGCGAGGTCTTCGGTTTCGGTAATCTGCCGGCGTTCTTTATCGTCTGCGCTGTGGCTTATCTGTTCAACATGGACAAATCGATCTATGCCCTGCAGAAGCGGGCGTAGAAAGATGTCCAAGCAAGTGGTCTCAACCGGAAACGGCATCCCACTCTAAGGCTGTATTCCGGGACACGGTTTCCGTTTGGGACGCCATTCGGAAAGCGCATCCCGTTCTTTCACGGCGTCTTGGCTATGCAAAGTGTTCGAGCGTTACTCCTCGTACGCGCCCTCAAGCCGAAGCAGCCACTCCTTGCGGTCGAGGCCGCCGGCATATCCGTTGAGCGATCCGTCGGCCGCCACCACGCGATGGCACGGCACGATAATCGAAATGGGATTACGCGCGACCGCAGCCCCCACTGCACGAGGAGACACAACGGGTGCTTCGTTTCCCGGTACACGATGTCGAGCCGCAACACGCTGGGCGATCTCACCATACGTAGCGACCTCGCCACGCGGAATTGAAAGCAGCTCAAACCAAACCTCGCGCTGAAACGCCGTACCAATCATATGCAACGGCGGCGTAAACCGAGGCTCCTGCCCCGCAAAATAAGCATTCAGCCAAGCCCATGAACGCTCAAGCACCGAAGACGCCGCACCATTTGCCGGACTCACCGACGACATGCCGCCAGCACCAGAAACTGCATCGGCCCCTTCAACATGTTCGGGATCTTCTTTGAGCAGCGTAGAGCCGAAGTGCTCCTGCCCCTCAAACCAAAGCCCCGTCAAACCGCGGCCATCAGCGGCAAGCAGGATTTCGCCCAAAGGCGAAGCAAACGTCGTCGTGACCACCAGCGGCTCCTTTCAAAACTCCGCAACATAATACCGCGAATTGTGCAGACAACCCCACAGATACGTCTGGGCGGGCTCGCAATTGCTTAAGCGAGGCTGTTTTCCCCAATCAATCGAAGAAGACGCAGGGCTTCGACGCCAGTGCGGTACCTCTATCAGCTGAGCTCTAATACTTTCCCGAGAAGTGAACGAGTAAAAACGAAGCCCCGGAGCATCCACACCTTTAGCCCAAAAAACCGCAGGATTCACGCTGCAAAACCGCAGGAAATAGCGGTCAAAATATGCCAATGCTTCGGGGGTCCAAATAAGGTCGTTCACTTCACGGGAAAGTATTAGACCCCGATTCGCACCAACCCCAAAGTCACCTCAGGCAGCAGGCGCGAAGCGCCGCAGCTGCCGTCACGCCCCGCAGTCACCCCAGGCAGTAGGCGCGAACGCGCCGCAGCTGCCGGCCGCGCCCCACAGTCCCCCAAGGCGGCAGGCGCAAAGCGCCGTGGCCGCCGCCGGGACTAGGGCCCGCAACAGCCACGCGCCCCAACATCAGCCCAGCGGCCCCAACCAACAACGGCCCCATCGCAGGCCGCTCGCAGCAGCGTCACCGCAGGCGGGGGCCGGGCTTAGTTTTCAGAACACTCCGCAGACCAGTGTGGCGCCTTGTCCGCGGCTCCGAAGGAGCAGGACAAGGCGCCACACATGGTCGAGGACGTTCTGAAAACTAAGCCCGGCCCCCGCCGGACAGGTCACACTACTCGCAGAGCAGCTTAGCGATCTGGACGGCGTTGGTTGCCGCGCCCTTACGGATTTGGTCGCCACAGCACCAGAAGGTGATGCCGCGCGCAGCCTCGGGGTTCGAGATGTCGCGGCGCACGCGGCCGACCCAAATCAGGTCCTGGTCGGAGGTGTCCATTGGCATGGGGAAGCGGTCGTGTGCATCCTCGGCAGCCATATCGTCAACCAGCTTGACGCCGGGAGCGGTAGCAAGCGCAGCACGGGCCTCCTCAACCGTAATATCGCGCTCAAACTCGAGCGTAATGCTCTCGGAGTGCGAACGCAGCACGGGCACGCGCACGCAGGTGCAGTTCACGCGCAGCTCGGGCAGGTGCATGATCTTGCGGCCCTCGTTTTGCAGCTTCATCTCCTCGGAGGTAAAGCCCTCCTCCTTGACGCCGCCAATCTGCGGAATCAGGTTGCTCGCGAGCTGGGCGGCAAACGCGCGCGGCTCGGGAATCTCCTCGCCACGGCCCAGGGCGGCCAGCTGAGCCTCGAGCTCGGCCATGCCGGGAGCGCCGGCACCCGAAGCCGCCTGATACGTCGAGACGATCATGCGCTTCACGCCGGCGAGCTGATGCAGCGGCCACGTGGGAACCAGGCCGATGATGGTCGCACAGTTGGGATTGGCGATAAGGCCGCGGTGCCACTTGATGTCGTCGGCATTGATCTCGGGCACAACCAGCGGCACCTCGGGATCCATGCGGAAGGCATGGCTGTTGTCGACCACGACGGCGCCGCGCTTGACGGCCTCGGGCAGCAGTTCCTTCGCGATATCGTCGCCGGCGGCTCCGAGCACAATGTCGCAGCCCTCAAAGGCCTCGGGGCAAGCCTCTTCGATCACGATCTGCTCGCCGCGGAACTCGACGGTTTTGCCCGCAGAGCGTGCACTTGCCAACAGCTTGAGCTTGCCGACCGGGAACTCCTGCTCGTTGAGGCACTCGAGCATCTGGGTGCCCACGGCTCCCGTCGCGCCCAAAATAGCAACCGTGTACTGTTTCATGCTTCCCCCTTTAAAGGTTTTGGCTTTTGCCCGCACGCCGAGCAGGCTGATTATTGTTGCCAGTGTATACAAGAACGGGGCGGACACGAAACCCGCCCCGTCGAAACGAAACCGAAACGAAACGCCCCGCCGTAGATTTTTGGCGCGTGCGCCAACAATCTACCGAGACAGTCGCTACTTGTGGAGTGCGACCAGGGCGGGATCGACCGGCTCGGGGGCCTCCAGGTCGGAGACCTTCACAATGCCGTTCTCATCGGAGAAGGCACGGTAGATGGTCTGGATCGCCAGATCGAAGTCCTTCTCCTCGACACCGATAATGATATTGATCTCGTCACAGCTCTGTGAAATCATACGCACGCTCACGCCCGCCTGGCCAAGCATGCCAAACAGGTGGCCAGAGATGCCGGCACGACCGCGCAGGTTACGACCGACGGTCGCGATAAGCGCCAGGCCCTCGACAACCTCAATCTCGAGCGGCTCGACCTCCTGCTGGATGTCGCCCACGAGCGAGTACAGCGAGTCGTGCACGTCCTGCTCCTGCACCACGGCGCCAAAGCGATCGACACCGGTGGGCATGTGCTCGACGGAAACGTCATAGCGTTCGAACACCGAAAGTGCACGGCGCATAAAGCCAACGCGGGGCTTGGTGCGGTCGCGGGCGACGTTGATGGCGACAAAACCGCGCTTGCCGGTCACGCCGGTAATGATGGGCTCTGCCTCGCCCTCGTCAGCCGTCTCGCTAATGATGGTGCCGGGGTCCTGCGGCGCATTGGTGTTCTTGATGACCAGCGGAATACCAGCCTCGCGCACGGGGAACACGGCCTCCTCGTGCAGGACGCTCGCACCCATGTACGAAAGCTCGCGCAGCTCCTCGTAGGTAACGCGCGCAATGGGCTGAGCCTCGGGAACAATACGCGGATCGGCAGAATAGAAGCCCGAGACGTCGGTCCAGTTCTCGTACAGGTCGGCACCCAGGCACTTGGCCAGGATCGAGCCCGAGATATCGCCGCCGCCACGGTCGAGCAGCTTGATCTGGCCCTCACGCGTCGCGCCGTAGAAACCGGGCATAACAAAGCCGCCCTGCTGACCGTACTCCTGCACCAGCTCGGAGGTGCGATTCATGCTGAGCGTACCGTCGTGATGGAACGCCACAACCGTCGCGGCGTCCAGGAACGGCAGGCCCAGGTACTCGGCCATCAGGCGAGCAGTGAAGTACTCGCCGCGGCTCACGAGCTCCTCGGTAGAGTAGCCGCCCGAGCGGGCGCGCTCGGCAAAGGCCGCAAACTCCTCGCGGATGGGATAGGTGAGCTCCAGCTCGTCAGCGATATCAAAATAGCGCTGGCCAATGTCCTCGAGCAGCTCCTCACACGACACGTGATACTTAACGTGCGCGTTAACCAGGTAGAGCAGGTCGGTCACCTTGGTGTCGCCCTTAAAGCGGCGGCCGCAAGCGGAAACCACCACAAAACGGCGGGCAGGGTCGGCATCGACGATGGCCTTGATCTTTTTGAAGTGTTCGGCGTCGGCGACCGACGAGCCGCCAAACTTGGCAATCTTAATCATGGGCTGGAGGTTACCTTTCTAAAAAGCCTCTGCGAACCTATTTTGCGCGCTCTGATACCATGGTTTCACCGATTGGGACCAAGGCATCCGAGGAGCAGTGTTATATGGGAACTTATCATAGTACACGAGGACGCACTTTATCGTGCTCAAGTAAGGTGGCAATCCGTACCGGCATCGCTCCCGACGGGGGTTTGTTTGTCTCGGACGAGCTCGGCACCCAGCAGGTCGATATCAGCTCGCTTGCAGATAAATCGTACTTTGAAATCGCTCAAGATGTGTTGGGAATGTTACTGAATGATTACACGGCCGAAGAAATTTCGGCGTGTGTCGACGAGGCATACCGCGACACGTTCGCGAGCGAAGAGGTCACGCCGCTCGTCAAACTCGACGCCGCACCGGGTGCCGACGCCCCGCAAACCTATGTGATGGAGCTCTTTGGCGGCCCCACGAGCGCTTTTAAGGACGTCGCTCTGCAGATGCTCCCCCGTCTGATGGCCCGCACTTCCGCCAAGGACGGCGGCGCCGAGCGCATCATGATCGTCACTGCTACGTCGGGCGACACCGGCAAGGCCGCGCTCGCCGGTTTTGCCGACGCCCCGGGCACGGGCATCACCGTCTTTTATCCCGAGGGCAAAGTCAGCCGCGTCCAGAACCTGCAGATGTCCACTCAGGAGGGCAGCAACGTCGCCGTCTGCGGAATCCGCGGCAACTTTGACGACGCCCAGAGTGCCGTCAAGCGTATCTTTGCCGATAAGGAGCTTGCCGAGCGCCTGGAGGCCGCCGGCACGGTGCTTTCGAGCGCCAACTCCATCAATGTCGGCCGCCTGGTACCGCAGGTCGTCTACTACTTTGCCGCCTATGCGCAGTTGCTGCGCGCCGGCGCTATCGAGGCTGGCGACGCCGTGGAGTTCTGCGTACCGACCGGCAACTTTGGCGATATCTTGGCCGGCTACTATGCCAAGCGTATGGGTCTGCCCGTCGCCAAGCTCATCGTCGCGAGCGACAAGAACAACGTGCTGGCTGACTTCCTGACCACCGGCGTCTACGACCGCAACCGTCCGTTCTTCACGACCATTTCGCCGTCGATGGACATCCTCATCAGCTCCAACCTCGAGCGCATGCTCTACTTCCTGTCCGACGGCGACTGCGAGCTCGTTGCCGGCCTTATGGAGCAGCTGGCACAGACTGGTCGCTACGAGGTGCCCGCCGAGCTGCTGGCCAAGATTCAGAGCGTCTTTGGCTGCGGCTGGGCCAGCGAGGACGAGGTCCGCGCCGCCATCAAGAGTTGCTGGGATGCGAACGGCTACGTGATCGACCCGCACACCGCTTGCGGTTATCACGTCTTTGAGCAGGTCGCCCCCGCCGAGGGCGCCAAGGCCCGCGTGCTGCTTTCGACCGCTAGCCCCTACAAGTTCCCGCGCGCCTGCTGCGATGCCCTGGGGCTCGACGTTCCCGAGGACGACTTTGAGGCCATGCGCGTGCTCGAGCAGGCGACCAACACGGTTGCACCGGCCCAGCTCGCCGAACTCGAATCCAAACCCGTCCGCTTCGAAGACGTCTGTGACGTCGATGAGATGGCCGGCTACGTCGAGTCCGCAGCAAAACGAATGAGCACCAACTAGATCCCTTATTAAGCGCCGGCGAAAGCCGGCGCACCTTCTTTCATCAGATAACCCCCGGGATGATGACGAACGCGCACAGCGTGCCTGGCTGTTTAGTTCGTCGCGAGTTCCGCACGCAAAGGAAAGCACTTAATGTGCTTTCCGTCTTGCGCAGGACTGCCCGAGCAGCGAACTAAACAGCCAGGCACGCCAGGAGGACCCACATGATCAAAATCACCGTCCCAGCAACCAGCGCCAACCTAGGCATCGGCTACGACACCCTCGGCATGGCCGTCAGTCTCTACTCGCACTTTACCTTCGAGCGCGCCGATAAGCTCACCATCACGGGCTGCCCCGAGGAGTTCCAAAACGAGAACAACCTGGTCTACGTCAGCTTTGTCGATGCACTGGCCGCATGGGGCGAGCCGGCTTTTCCCGTCGCCATCGACATTCAAACCGATGTGCCCGTCGCTCGCGGCCTGGGTTCCAGCTCCACCTGCGTCGTCGCTGGCATCATGGCAGCCGCTGCGCTGACAGGCCACACAGTCGACCGCGCCGAGCTCGTCCGCATTGCCACCGAGGTCGAGGGCCATCCCGATAACGTCGCCCCCGCTATCCTGGGCGGCGCCGTCTGTTCCTTTACGCCGACCGATTCGCTCCCCCAGTGTCTGCGCTACGAGGTGAGCGACCGTTTGCGTTTTATTACCGTGATTCCGCCCTACGAGGTGCACACGAGTGAGGCGCGCAAGGTCGTGCCACAGGAGATTCCGCTCTCCACCGCCGTGTGGCAGATGGGCCGCATCGCCGGCATGACGCGCGGCTTGGAGACTGGTGACCTGAACCTGATTGCCGCCGCTAATGACGACCGCATTCAGGAGCCCTATCGTCGCCGCCTGATTCCCGACTACAACGCCGTGCGCGACACCTGCCTTAACGGCGGCGCTAAGACCATCTGGATTAGTGGCTCGGGCTCGACCCTCATGGCTGTAACCGACGATACCATCGTGGCAAAGTTCCTGCAGGTCAAGCTGCGCGAGCAGTTCCCTAAGTGTGATACGCATATTCTGACGTGCGACACCGAGGGCGCCCAGATCGAATACCTGTAGCGCCCTGCCTCATTGCTCTCACCGGCCCCCTTGGGGCTTCCCCTGAAAACGTCCTCGATCATGAATTGCCCCGTCGTGTGCTTCGCGCGACGGGGCAATTCGATCTGCGGATTGTTTTCAGGGGAAGCCCCAAGGGGGCCTGCGCAGCCTCGACAGGATAATCGCATTCGCTGATTTAATCTTGTGCTCCAACGGAGCCACAGACGAGAGGCCTTCGCGCTGCGGAATAATTTTGAGGGGAACACCCCGACCATCCCTGCGTTTACCTTGCTGAGGATGTCTACAGGGACCCACGCTTTGAAGGGGCGCCGGGCAGATAGGGGCTTTTTAGGTTACATAATAAACTGTTTATCTATGCTACTATTTAACTAGGCATCGCAGTATGGAGGTGGTCAAAGTGTTACGCACACTCAAAGCTTCGTTTTTCCTCTCGATACTTTTGATATTACCGATATGTTTCTCGTTTAGCCCTTCGACTGCTTATGCTGCAGAAAGCGATGCTGTCGCAATTTCTGGCGCAACCCAAGATTTTGATTTAACGAAAGGTCCCGAGCAGTCTCATCAAATCAAGCTTAAGGATGGGACCGTTGCAGTAATAGGAATTAAAAAAACCAATGAACCCAGCCTGATATGGGACAGTTACTACAACAACGCATCTGGAACTTGGACTATCTATTACAACAGTCCTTTTATTTATCGCGAATTCAAGATCAAGATAGCGAACTCGCTCATTACCAGCGCTTGGGGACAAAACTATACGACTATCGGCTGTACGGTAACTAACGAGTCCTTTATATGGAACTCGAAACAGGCGACATATCGACTCAACTATGAATCGATGGGGATGACGTCCGGTATCGCCGTGTTGCAAGCGACCATGGAAGGCAGCACGCTCCACACCTATGCAAACTAGACTCACATCAATTGAGGAAGTTCAATGATCCCAATTCCTGCACGCTCAGACATTATGATCGCTCTCGTTTGGATTCTCGTCGGAGTGCTTATTTGGCGTATCTGCAAATGGGTTAAAAACAAGAAATAGTTGATAAAACGTATATGCCATTTATGCGATGCTTGGGGCCGTTAAATCGGCCCCTATTTCTATAGCTTTTCAGCAGCAGTCACCCATTTGGAAGTCGCAATGCCATTCATACGATTTCGGCCCTTTAAGCCGCTATCTATTGGTAGGGACTCTTGCTGGTAAGGAGCGCTTACTAGATACAAACCTTGGCAATATATTGGTTTAGGCTGCGCTGGTTTCTTTGTATTCGAAGACTGGTTCTAGGAGGTCTTCGATGTTACAGTGGAGGGTATTTGCTATAGCTCTTACGGTTGTTACCGAGGCTTCGTTGATGTTTCGTTGGCGCTGTTCGTACATTTGGATTGAGCGGAGCGATACGCCTGATTCGTATGCCAGGTCTTGTTGGGTTTTCTTAAGCTTCTTTCTTGCTAACGCAAGTTTTGTTTGCCTGGACGCTTTTTTCGCCATATCGCAGACGAGGTGAGCCACGCGTTCCTCCGAGGCTTCATGCCAAGGGTAGTACAGACTGCGCAGCGCATCAAATGGAACGACATGCAGCAAATCTTCGAAAGACTCTCCTAGGCGCCACTGAAGGTATGCCAATATCCAGCCTGTCCAATATTCCGGCGTCTTCTCAAATCGATAGGTGCAGTCCGGTATAGGCCTGTTTTGATAGCCCGACCTTTCAGCGATAAGCGCGAACAGCTCAACGCCCGATTTTCCCGACACTACCCATGCGTTGCCGCGTTCGAACTCGCGAGCTACGCCGCTCAGGCAAAAGAGTTCCGCAACTTCCGATCCTTCTGCTCCATAATCGTTAACGGCATAGTCAAAGCAATCGCCGAGGTTGTTCATTGCATCCTCGAGGTAGTAGACGGGATATGTCCTACTCGGCCCACGATCTGTTAACTCTTGGATCATTTAAATCAACCCTCCCTGCCATTAAATCCCTAATGTCGATACCTTCGGAATCGAACCCATTGACCGTATCCAGATACTTACGTCGAGCGTTCTGTTCTCGCTCAAATCGTTTGGGATAAAACTCGGCTCCCGAGGCCTGCTTCCAATCGCGGAACCTGATCGCCGAGAACGCGCGCTCACTCATAAGCGCATATTGAATGCCCAAATCCCCCAAAAACATAATGCGCTGCAATTGCCTGAGCGAGATCATGCCGTTGACAAACTGTCTTGCAAACGAGAAATAGGAATCGTCGGCGCGATAGCCTCGAATAACGTCATAGGGAGATGTATCAATTAAACAGTTATCAAGTAGATAGCGAAGCCCCTCGCGTGCTACTGGCGTCGAAACATTGAACTCTCTGTTGTTCGCCAGAATTGCAAGCCAATTGAGGATTGAAAACTCCCCAGACTCCAAATCCAAGACCGAAAGGCCATCTAAATCAAGCTCATATCGATTGGCAACGCCATCAGACTCGGTCCGGCATGCCCATTCCATCGCCATTTCCTCATGTGGCGTGCAATAAAACCCGCGCCCATAGTCATTGAATTGTCTGCATTTATCCAACGACGGACGTTCGACAACAACCTCCGACCCGTGCCAAAGCTCCATATCGACCTCCAAAAAATATCACCTCAGTGATAGTTTACCAATAACTATCACTGAGGTGATATAGATGAGAGCTTTTGAGGGGTTGCAGCCCGATTAGAGGCAGGCCTCGGCAATGCGGCGCTTGAGCTCGTCGATGCCGGTACCGGTTTGGGAGCTTGTGATAATCACGTTCTCGGCAGGGACGTTGAGCTGCTTTTTGATGGCTGCTGCCTGGCGGGCCTGCTGGGTGCGGCTGAGCTTGTCGGCCTTGGTGAGGCAGACGATAAAGTTGAACTCGTTGCCCTGCAGGTAGTCGATCATGTCATGGTCGAGCTTACTCGGGTCGTGGCGAATGTCCACCAGCGATACAACCAGGTTAAAGCTGCGCTCGGAGTCGAAGAAGTCGCCGATGAGCTCGGCCCAGCGGTCACGCTCGGCCTTGGAACGGCGGGCGAAACCGTAGCCCGGCAGGTCGACGAAGTGCACGTCGTCAGCCTCGAAGAAGTTGATGTTGCTCGTCTTGCCCGGCGTGCTCGAAACCTTGACGAGGTTCTTGCGGCCAAAAAGCTTGTTCATGATCGACGACTTGCCCACGTTGGAGCGGCCGACGAAGCTCACCTCGGGGCAGGTGGACTCGGGAATCTGCGAAACCTTGCCATAGCTGGCAACGAACTTGGCAAGCTGGTAGTTAATGGAATCGGCCATGGACACTCCTTGGTCGTAGGTTCTTACAAAAAAGCGCGCTAATAGATAGCAGCGATACGGCGAACGATATCGAGCGTAATGCCACTCGCGGTGCGGGCATACTCGAACAGGTCGAACTCGCGGTCGCAAATCGCATCGTACGCCTCGTCACAATTATCGCTGATAGCGCGCAGCACCAGGCAATCGACACCATTTTTGGTTGCGACGTGGGCAATTGCCGCGCCCTCCATGCCGACACAATCGGCATGCGTCGCCTCGATAGCGTCGTTGCGCATGGCGGCGCCCGTCACAAAGCGGTTACCCGTGGCAATCGTGCCGACCAGGAACTGCTTTGCGCCCTCGTTCGAAGCTGCTGCATTTGTCGAAGCATCAACAAACCCACGCTCAGCAAGCACATCGGCAGCAATATCGACCAGCGCAGGCGTCGAGCCAAACTCCTCGAGCCCCGGTGCAGACTCGGCGATAAGCGCAGTATCGGTATCCAGATAGCGCAGGCATTTGCCGATGACCACGTCGTCGATATGGAGCTTGGGGTTCAAACCGCCCGCGATACCCGAAAGCACAACTGCCTGTGGAGCATACTTGCTAATGAGGTGCTGTGTTGCGGCGGCAGCGTTCACCGTGCCCATACCCGCCGTCGTGGCGACAATCGACAGGCCGTCGAGCCCGCCGGTCACAACGTTCAAGCCCGCCTCCTGTACCATGCAAACGTTGCTCAACTCTTCCTTAATCTGCATGATCTCTTTTTCGAGTGCACCGATAATCGCGATGGTAGCCATGCCATTCCCCAAACCTATACGAAATTCTCAACCACGGTATGGTACCAGCATTTTGTTTGCCAACGCCAAACGAACACGCTAGGCCAGCGCAGCTCGCGTATCAAAGAACACCTTAGCAATCGCAGCCACCAGCTCACTCGAGCGATCGCTCCATGGCATCGATGTCATGATGCTCATGACATAGGTACGGCCATCGATGTCGATAAGGCCCGCATCGCATGTCGAATAGCAACCATCCTCGCTAATCCAGCCTGCCTTGTTGCGCACCAAAACCTGCTCATCGGCAATCCCATCACGGATAAATGAGCACGATGTTGATGACAGCAGTTCAGATAACCACTGGGAGGCCTCACTGCCACAGCTCAAATACTCGCTCATCTCGCGCCACAACTTGGCCGAGGTGCGCGGGCAATAAGTGGGAAAATCACTCATCGGATCGAGCGCGGTATCGTAATCGATGCCAAGACTGACAATCCAATCCTCGTAATCGACACGGTCAAACGCCGCGCGTAACGCAATAAACGAATCGTTGTCCGAATTAACGACCGCGGCCTCGATTAGGTCGCGCACCGTCTGCCAGCCCATGTTATAGCCACCATAGGTGCCAAGGGAATCATCAAGTGAGACCTGGCCCGTCTCGACCAGAGATTCGCAGATGTACAACGCATAGAGCGCCTTGTAGCTACTCGCGCCGTAAACCTCGACATCGGCGTTATACGTCACGCCCTTGCCGCTCGACAAATCGTAAAACACCACGCCCACATCGCCCAGCTCCTGTGCCTGACTCAGGGCATCTTGGAGCGCGGCGAGGCTCTCATCCTCCAGGGCGGGAATCTGGTCATCAACCAGTGAGAAGGTCTGCACGGTATCGCCTGAGGGAATATCGTTAAAGTCCGCCTTCGAAAGCCTCGTCTTGAGGCTCGCTGTCGACAGGGTTTGGCTTGCGGTGGCTTTAGATTCAGAGACCTTTTTGTTTTGCGTCTGTACCGTTGACGCATCTGAGTGTGCCATTCGCTCCGACGCGTAGGTTTTGGCGGTAATTCCGAGGATAATAACCGCCAACGTTAGCATCCCAACGGCGGCAATCTTCGTCACGCGGATGCGAACGTCAGCGAGGCCACGCGAAGGCGTGCCCTTCGTCTCATATCTGCTGCCATGCTGCGGCACATACTCGTCCCGCGATGCGTTGCTTCGCACGTGGTCTCCTGACTGCTACCGTTTATATACGAGCAGCATAATACCGAGCAGGCATTTCTTTCCAAAGATATTCAGCGGCGTTTAAGGTGTCTTTAAAGAAACCACAAGCGTATTTATCCGAATGGCACGATTCTGTTGCGCATCTCTGTCCAAAACACAGTTGCGGTGAAATAGTTCCTGTTTGGGCGGCATAAGCCGAAAAACAAGAACTATTCCACCGCAATTTGACGGGGCTCTTTAGCAATCAACTAGGTGCCCGGGGGCACTCATTTAAGTCTGTCCCCAATGAGTGCCCTTGGGGGCGAAAATGGATCGCTAGCCGATGGCGTTTTTGAGTTCCGCACGACGCTTTTTCATGCCCGTCATGACGGCGTTGCGCAGCTCGGGCATGCGCGCGGTATCCATCTGTGGAACGCCCTCGAGCTTATAGGGAATGCCCAGTTGCTCGTACTTGACGACACCCATCGTGTGATACGGCAGCATTTCCAGGCCCACCACGTTGTGCCATGGAGCGATCAGACGACCGAGCTTCTCGCACTCCTCAACCGTATCGGTAATGCCCGGCACCACCACGTGGCGGATAACGACCTTAATCTTGCGGCGCGCGAGCTCATCACCAAACGCCAGAATGCGTGCGGGATCGCAACCGGTCAGCTTTTTATGCTCGACGGGATCGGCGTGTTTAATGTCGAGCAGCACCATATCGGTCTCGTTGAGTACGGCATCGAACTTCTCGGGATGCGCGGGATCAAACGCATAGCCGCAGCTATCCAAGCAGGTGTGCACACGACCATCGGGGTTATTGTGCATGGCGCGGAACAGGTCGGCCAAAAACTCAGGCTGCAGGAGCGGCTCGCCGCCGGACACCGTAATACCACCACTGCGGTAAAACTCATGGTTGCTCTGGAACTCGTCCATCAGGTGCTCGACGGTCACCATGGTGCCGCCGTTAACCGACCAGGTATCGGGGTTGTGGCAATACGCACAGCGCATGGGGCAGCCCTGAACAAACACCACAAAGCGGATGCCGGGTCCATCGACCGTTCCCATCGTCTCAATCGAATGCACGCGGCCCAGGGCAAACGCAGAGTCCTCGGGACGAGCGTCCACACCCTCGAGCGTCATCTCAGCCATTCCCGCTACCTTGCCTCTCATTGGTTTTAGCTACATAAATGCCAGAGTCATTCTAGCCCATATGCATGATGGCGAAACGGTTTAGCGGTCAATTGGGTTGTTCTATTTGGCCCCCTTGATTATCAACTTCATCCGAACACCTCCCACATTCATCCGCACATGTGCGGATGAATGTGGGAACCCGA
>CABSAN010000012.1 GCA_902475785.1 uncultured Collinsella sp. | reverse complement strand
ATATAAGGAGTGGGAGGGATTCCGCCGTAGTCGGCATTGTAGGAAAATCCAAAAGTTTAGATTTTCTCAAAATGCTTATCTTTTGGTCTTTGGTTCGGAATAGTGTAGTGCTGGCGGTCTATCTATTGTTTTCGGTTGCTTGCTTCTTTACCGTACATGAGCATTTAGCTACGGAGTGTCACATGCCGACCCGCCCTGGGCGAAGCTTCCAATCGCATGACGCTCGATGCCGACCATCGCATGTACGACTACAAGCTACGTCATGCCATGCACCTCGATCGGCGCAATATCACGCAAGTCCACGCCGACGACTTCGAAATAAGCGATCGTATTTTTGACGCCTTTTCGATGCTCAACGAGGGCCGTTATTTCTTTATCGAGAACTTGGACAAGGACCGCACCCTTTGGTCGCAAGGTGCCTTGCGCGATCTCGGTCTTCCTTCGGAGCACATAGACAGCTGCCGCGATTTCTGGAAGACGCGCGTCCATCCCGATGACCTCGAGGCCTACGCCAACGACATCAACCAGATCTTTAACGGCTCCAAACACCGCCGCGTCATGCAGTACCGCATGCGCAATGCCGCGGGTGACTACGTTCTCTGCCGTGCTCGCGGGTTTCGCATCGACGGCGACGGAAATGCCCCCTCGCTCTATGTCGGCGAACTCGTCAACCACTCACTCGCCGAGACCGTCGACGCCGCTACGGGCCTCGGAACGCAGCGTATGCTGATCAACGCTATCGATGCCTGCCGCCGCGATCGTTGCGAGACAGGGCTTATAGCGGTGCGTGTTCGTGGCACGACAAAGCTCAACGAGCTCTACGGGGCCGAGGCTGTCGACAACATGCTTGCCGAATACGCAGGCCGCATGCTGTCGATCACCCGCGGCAGGAGCCGGGTCTACCGTTCACGAAGCGTTCAGTTCGTCGTGCTCAGCAACGATTTGGACCACGAGGCATTCGAGCAACTGACCCGCCACCTTAAAGAGGCCGTTTTCGCTCCTGTTCAAATCGCAGGCGACACCATTACTCCCGTCTGCCTTGTCGTCCCGGCCTTTTACGAGCACTTAACCCATCAAGCGACCGCCGTTTTAGGCGAACTCGACCGTCGCCTTCGCACGGCCGGCGGGCTTGTTCCCAACGACAGCCTCCCCATACCCGAGGCGGAGCGCAAAAGCGCCATCGCCGAACGTATCGACTCGCTCACGGGCCTCTATCGACCCAGCGAGTTTATGCGGCGCGCCAACGCATTTCTCGAGGCAAGGCGCGACGGCACCTGGTGCATCGCCACCGTCGACATGGGTCACATGCGCCTGTTTAATGAATGGCACGGCCAGGCCGAGGGCGACCGTGTGCTCGCCGATGTGGGCACGGTCCTCAAGGACATCGAGAATGCCGATATGGGCGTCGCAGGGTACTGGGGCCAAGATGACTTTTGCGTACTCATCCCCTTTAAGCACATCACCGTCCATCAAATCTACAACCGCGTTCGCGAGGCCGTAGCCAGGCATGATGACGGCGTAGGTTTTTGGCCGTCCATGGGCATTTCCCCCATCGACTCCAATGAGGAGATCACCATCGATGCGCAGGCAAAGGCCATGTTTACCAATCGGCGCGCCAAAAACGACTTCAAGGAGCGCATTGCTATTTTCCGCCCCGAAGAATATGAACACGAGATTGCGTTCCACCGCACGCTGACCGAGTTCCAGTACGCGCTCTCAAACGGCCGCATCACGTACTACCTGCAGCCCCAGGTCGATATGGAAACCGGCGAGATCATTGGCGCCGAGGCACTCACCCGCTGGATTGACAAGGACGGCTCTCTCATTTCGCCCGCAACGTTTATCCCCACACTCGAGGAAAGCGGCTTTGTGGTGACGCTCGACAAGTACATTTGGCAGGGTGTCGCCTCGTGGCTGCGCGAACGCATCAATCGAGGACTTCGTGTGGTTCCGGTTTCGCTTAATGTGTCGCGCGTGGATATCCTTGCCTGCGACGTTGCCGAACATATGGGGGCGCTTGCCGCCCAATACAACCTGCCGCCCGAGCTCATGCGTATCGAGATCACTGAGACGGCTTATACGGGAGAGTCCGAGGCCGTGGACAAACTGACAGCCGACCTGCACACCCGCGGCTTCTCGACCTATATGGACGATTTTGGCACCGGTCAGTCCACGCTCGCGATGCTCAAGAACGTCAACGTCGACGTCATCAAGCTCGACCGCACCTTTGTGCCCACCGACCGCGATCAAGGCCGCAGCGCGCAGATCGTGTCATCGATGCTCGAGATGGCGCAGTCGCTCCATCTGCCCGTCGTGGTCGAAGGCGTCGAGACAGATGAGCAGGCGAGCATACTACGCCACATGGGCGCCCGCTACGCTCAGGGCTTCCTCTACTACCGCCCCATGCCGGCGAAGGATTTTGAGGCATTGCTCGATGGTGGCAATAACAACTGATACGCTCGCGCGCAAAACGCCACCGCCGAAGGGGGCATTTGTCTCCATTAGCTAACTTATATCCCCAATTCAAACCGAATTGGGGATATGATACAAACCGTTGTTCCGCCCAAGGAGGTTATCCATCATGAACGAGTCGTACCGCATGGGCGAGCAATCGATTATTGCCTATCTTCAGCGACTTGCGAATGGCATCTCGACCGCCGAACTCGATGTTGCCGCGCTGCCCGCTGGGCTACGCGCCGTTGGCGAGCAACTGCAAAAGACGCACGCCATCCTGCAACAAGAGCGCCGGCTGCTTGAGAGCAACGCCCATATCGACCCGCTCACCAACTTGGGCAACCGCAGCGGACTCGACCGTCACGTCGAGCAACTCTGGCACAAAGGCGACCCCTTCACCTGCGCCTATATTGACATCGACCATCTAAAACATTGCAATGATAGGTTTGGCCACGCCGAAGGCAATCGCTATATTCTGAGCATCTGCCGCACGTTCTCCGAAACCATGGAGCACGATGAGATGCTGTTCCGTATCGGTGGAGACGAGTTTGTGCTTATCTCGCCCTCTGCAAACGAGACTGAACTCGAGCAGCGCTTGGAGCAGGTACGTGCCGGGCTGATCGAGGCGAGCTCAGGTGGCAAGGCGCCCATGATCGCCAGCTTTAGCTTTGGCTGCTCGCGCGTCGATCCACTTGCCGGCGACACGCGCCGCCAGATGACGATGGATGCCGATCGCAAGATGTATCGCTATAAGCTCATGCATCGTGTGCAGCAGCCGAAAGACAATGACGCGCCGCAACGCCCAATCGTCGATCAGCTTCCCTGCAACGACCGGGTGTTCCAAGCGATCTCCATGAGCTCCGAGACGCGCTATCCGTTCATCCTTAACCTCGATACGGGCGAATCGCAATGGTCGGTTAACGCCGTGCGCGATTTTGACCTGCCCTCCCAGCACCCTTTTAATTCGGTCGATATGTGGCTTGCCCGCGTTCATCCCGAGGACCGCGACAACGTACGCGCCGAGCTCGACATGGTGATAAACGGCACGTGGCACTTCCACTACATGCAGTATCGCGTAATGGACGCCACCGGAAAATACGTGCTTTGCGACTGCACGGGCTACCGCTTGGACGGCACCGATACCGAACCCAACATGTATGTAGGCATTATCATCAACCGAAGCCTAGCGGATACGACCGACTCCGTGACCGGCCTGGGCGATATTCACGCCCTGGTCAACGCCATTGGCGAAATGCGTCGCGTGGCGCGCGAGGCAGGCTTTATTGCCATTAAGGTTGACGATATCGCCGAGGTCAATGCCCGCTTTGGATTCGATGCAGGCGACCGCGTTTTGGCAGAAAGCGCCGCCTGCCTTATGGAATGCTCGCGCGGCAAGGGTCGCCTGTTCCGCTCGACGGGGCCGACATTCGTGGCGCTTTTCGACGACTTTGATCCCGAAGAGACCGACTCGATCGCAGACGAAATCGAGCGGTTCCTGGGTTCCCCCGTGCTCATCGGCTCGCTTGAATATCAGCCACCCATTCGTGTAGCGACGCTTCATCTGGACGCTGTCGATCGACAACCCGTTTCCATTTTGAACGAGCTCAAAGCGTTGCTCGGGAAAGCCGTGCAGGTGCCAGGTACCAAACTGGATTAGCACCGCGCCCGCACCGCCTCCCCCATCGTGCGATAATCCTCTGCAGAAGTCACCAAAAGCAGAGGGAGTTTGTGATGAAGGTACTTTTGGTCAATGGCAGTCCCAAGGCAAATGGCAACACCGCCCGCGCACTCGACGAAGTCGCCGAGCAGCTCAATACCGAGGGCATTGATACCGAGGGCATTGATACCGAGGTGTTTCAACTCGGCGCCAAGCCCATTCGCGATTGCATCGGTTGCGGCCAGTGCGGCAAGCTTGGTGGTCGCTGCACCTTTGACGACGACGTGGTGAACGAGCTCATCGCTGCCGCCGAGCAGGCAGATGGCTTTGTCTTTGGCTCGCCCGTCTACTACGCGCACCCCAGCGGCCGCATTCTTTCGGCCCTCGATCGCGCCTTCTATGCCGGCAGCAAGGCCTTTGCGCACAAGCCGGGCGCTGCCATCGCCGTCGCCCGTCGCGGCGGCACGTCGACGACCTTCGATGTGCTCAACAAGTACTTCACCATCAATCAGATGCCCGTGGTTGCTTCCACCTACTGGAACAACGTGTTTGGTCGCGTGCCCGGCGACGCCGATGGGGATGCCGAGGGCCTTGCCACCATGCGAAACATCGGCAAAAACATGGCCTGGCTCCTGCGCTGTATCGAGGCAGGACAGGCCGCTGGTATCAACGCACCCGAAGCCGATCGCGCAACGACCAACTTCATCAGGTAGAACGGCGGAACATACTATGAACGTGCAAATCTTCGGCACCAAGAAGTCCTTCGATACCAAGAAGGCCCAGCGCTATTTTAAGGAGCGCCGCATTAAGGTGCAGTTTATTGACCTTAAGGAAAAGGAGATGAGCAAGGGCGAGCTCACGAGCGTGATGCAGGCGGTCGGCGGTATCGACAAGTTGCTCAACCCCAAAGCCAAGGACGAGGAGACGCTCGCACTCATCCAGCACCTTACCGCTAGTCAGCGCTTCGACAAGCTGCTCGAGAACCAGCAGGTCTTGGCCGAGCCCATCGTGCGCAACGGCAAAAAGGCCACCGTCGGTTATTGCCCCGATGTATGGGGAGCCTGGGAGTAGCTTGTGTTATTTGCCGGCGCGTGGGTATAAGAGCAGGCGTTTGGCATAAGATTCAACTGTAAGCCATGTCTAACAAAGGAGGGCACATGCCCAACAAACCCGTGAAGATCATCATGCTTACCGGATACCTCGGTGCCGGCAAGACCACGCTGCTCAACCACATCCTCGCTAACGACGGCGGCATCCGCGCCGCCGTGATCGTCAACGATATCGGCGAGATCAACGTCGACGCCAGCCTTATCGCCGACGGCGGCCTTTCCGAGACCGATGACCTCATCCCGCTTACCAACGGCTGCATCTGCTGCACGCTTTCGGATGACCTGGCCAACCAGCTGCAGGGCATCGCCGATTCGGGCAACTTCGATTACATCATCATCGAGGCATCGGGTATTTGCGAGCCTATCCCCATCGCCTACACCATCTCGAGCTTCTGCGACGAGGCCAAGGTGGGCGGCGAGCCCAAGCTCGCGCTCGACAACATCGTGGCCGTGGTCGATTGTGCTCGCATGTACGACGAGTTCAACGGCGGCCGCGACCTACTGGCAGAGGATATCGACGAGGACGACATCGAGAGCCTGCTCATCCAGCAGATCGAGTTCTGCTCCACGCTGATCCTCAACAAGACCGATACCGTGAGCCCTGAGCAGATCGCCGAGCTTAAGGCCATCGTGCGCAGCCTGCAGAAGGACGCCGTGATCGTCGAGGCCCAAAACGGCGAGGTCCCCATGGAGGAGCTGCTCGATACCGACCGCTTCGACTTTATGCGCGCCTACAACTCCGCCGCCTGGATCGAGGCCATGGAGCATCCCGAGGAGCACGACGACCCCGAGGTGCTCGAGTACGACATCGAGACCTTTGTATACTCGCGCCGCAAGCCGTTTGACCTGCAGAAGTTCACCGATTTTGTTGAGCAGGAGTGGCCCGACGAGGTCATCCGCGTCAAGGGTCCGCTGTGGCAGACCGGCGATCCGGACATGTGCTACATGTTCGAGCAGGCCGGCCACCAGATGCGCCTGATGGAGAACGGTCTGTTTGTTGATTCTGCACCCGAAGGCGAGAAGCAGAAGATCATCGACGAGAACCCCGAGATCATGCAGATCTGGGACGACGAGACGGGCGACCGTATGACGAGCCTGTGCATCATCGGCCGTCACATGGACAAGGATGCGCTCATCGCCTCCCTCGATGCCTGCCTGACCGACTGGCACCGCGCCTAGGTTTATCCAAGCGGACATTTTTCCGCTACGTAACCGCCAAACCACCACGAAGGTGCCTGTCCCCTTCGTGGTGGTTTTTCGTTCTGAGCCAAGGAGATTCATGTTCAACATCGTGCTGTATGCGCCCGAGATTCCGGCCAATACGGGCAATATCGGCCGTACCTGCGTGGTCACCGGCGCCCGTCTACATCTGGTGGAGCCACTGGGCTTTTCGCTCGACGACAAGACAGTACGTCGCGCCGGCCTGGGCTACTGGCAAAACCTGGACGTGACCACCTATGCCGGCTGGGAGGATTTCCTTGCGCGCAACGGTCTCTCCCCCGCCGATGGTCGCCTGCATCTGCTGACCAAAAAGGCACGCCGCACCTATGCGCAAAGCACCTACCGCGACGGTGACTATTTGGTCTTTGGCAGCGAGAGCTCGGGCATTCCCGAGCCACTGCTTGCCGCGGCACCCGAGCGCTGCGAGCGCATCCCCATGCTGCGCGATTGCGACTCACTCGATAACGCCGAGGCTTGGGAAGCTCACGAGGAATCGCTGGGGCATACCGAGGACAGCCACGAGGCCATTCTTCAACAGGACATCTGCGGCAACTTCATCAACCCGGACGACTACCGCATCAGCGCCCTCAACCTCTCCAACAGCGCCGCCATCGTCCTCTACGAAGCCCTGCGCCAGGCAGGCTTTCCGGGCATGTGACAAAGGGACAGTCTCGTTGTCATATCGGACAATTGTCACATTGATACCCTTCAAACGAAATCAGAGATGCCCGCTATCGCAACGTAAGGCATCGTGATAGCGGGCATTCAGCTGAATCAGTAATTTGATTTCAAAGGTAGATATTAATCTTCGAATTCGACATTGACCCTTACGTCTGGACCACAGAACGTCGACACCTGCTTTTTCACCAGTTTTACTGCACGTTCATCAGATTTTTCCAGCATGCCACTTTCTTGAACCTTTTGCCTCTGGTCCTTATCAGCCTGCTGAAGCAATTTATTTAAATCGTCCGTACTGACCTGATTCCAATTAAGAAAACCATTGTCCTCAACGTACTTTTTAAGCGAGTTCGGATCCGTTGACAACGTCACGATCTCGGAATGCGGAAGCGTAACATTAACAGATTTTATTACCGACTCGTTGTTTTTCGAACGATGGACTTTGACCTTCAGGTTCTCATCGTCTACGTTCAGGCCGATATCCGCCTTGCCATCGATGGTCGCTACATATCGCTTAGTAGTAAATGGGTTGTTAAAACCAAACGGATTCCCTGCATCGTCAATATATAGAACCTGAGTAAAATCGTATTCGTAGGTAAGCAACTTCGTTACCGGCTTAATTTCTTCCCGAATCGAATCATCGCTTATAACGGTCTGATCGCGCGTCAACCACAGGTACACGCAGCCGCCGCAAGCTGCAATCAAGCCTAACGCCAATAGGGCGACAATTATCTTCTGGCCAATTGTTTTAAACGGATTGGAAACGCTCATTTAACCCTTGTCCTCCAGTTGTCCTCAGGGTAATTACGGACTCAATTCATTTATATTGGGTTTTGATGTCAACCAATTCAGAAAGGAAGGACTTAAATCCAACATAATATAAATACACATTCATACGTTAATTTAATACCTATTCTGCTGCACGTAGCTTTAGAAAGATTGGGGCACAGACCATAGGCCGGCGCCCCAATCCATACATAGGCATCATAACGCGTTGATCATTCGATCATATGCCCACGTTAATCAACTGAAACGCTGACGTCCATCCGCTGATCTCGGTCGCTATATCCGATCATCAGTTCCCGTCCCTTTTTATCCTTTGCGCAAAAACTGCTGTCATACGAATATTCGATGTCCTTGTATCCCTTTTTCTTGCAAGCTTTGATGTATTTGTCGTACCCATCACGATCGATGCCAAATGCGACAAACGAAAGGCAGTCTTTTTCGTCTAACGACGTATAAACGATAGGGCAGTCAGGCTTCGGCAAGGATTTTGCAAGGGCTTTTGTTGGCCAGTCATACGCCTTGACACCGCCCTTTGATGAAGTCGTATAGGTTTTCGACTTGAAACTATAGTACTCGAGATATATCTTTCCATCGCCGCCTAGATAGGCAATAGTCGCCACTGAAGGCTCCATCAGGTCATATTGATTCTGCTGGGCATTGGCGACATAGTCACCATGGGTAATGCACGGAACGCTATCAACCGATTCTCGCTTCTCGACGATTCGCTGGCTATCCGCCGTCATTTTCAGCGTTGAATAATCGTGCGCAGTCTCTTCCTCATCAAAAACGTCAGTAAACAGAAGTTTCTGTTCGTCAGTCAACTCCCCTTTCGGCTCAAACTGAATAGTGAACTGAGCAATATCGAAGCTCGATTTATTGTCATATTCAAATGTCATCATCTCGACGCCATCAACAACGCCTTCTGAGACGCTCCAGTTTAGTTGATCGATTTTTACTGAATCCTTCTTACCTGGCTTTGGCTTCTTTCCACTTTTCTTAGTCGCTGCAAATGCGCATGTCGGACTCCAGCCGCGACCCGTAATTCCGAGTGGTAGAGAAATGCCGATTAGCGCCGCCGCGCTAAAAGCCAGAACTGCCGTAAATAACTTTTTCTTCATTACATATCCTTTGGTAGTCGTTTAACCCCCCTCGTCAAATAGCAGACGAATTGGCGACGCGGTGGCACTATTTGATTCAAGGGCGTGAACTGGATAAACATCGAGGGAAGGAGTGGGCCCTGTGCAATAAACTCCCCTCGTCAAAATGTCTAGCTAAAGAGGACGGGCAGACGGCGAACGGTCATATCCGTTCGCGTCCGCTCGTCTCCAACGATCAAACGTCGATGCGCTAACGTTCAAAAGCATTGCGGCCTCTTGCCTCGTAACCTCACCTCCTTCGAATGATTTGATGACATCGCGGTAGTTATCCGGACGTTCGAGCGTCGGTCTCCCAAATCTCACACCCCGCAGACGCGCCGACGCGATACCCTCCGCCTGGCGCTGCTTTATGTTTTCGCGCTCCACCTGAGCCACGTAGCTCAAAACCTGAAGCACTAGATCGGCAATAAAAGTCCCCGTAATTCCATTGGGTTGTTCGCGTGTATCAAGCAATGGCATATCGAGCACCACGATGGCAACGTGTTTGTCCGTCGTTAGGCGACGCCATTCATCGAGAACTTCACGGTAGTCGCGACCCAATCGATCGATACTCTTAATCACCAGAACGTCCCCTTCGCGCAGACGACGAAGAAGACGCCGGTACTGAGGGCGCCTGAAGTCCTTTCCACTCGCTTTGTCAGCATAGATCAAATTCGTTTGGACCGGAAACCGCTCCAGCGCATCCAGTTGGCGATCCAGGTTCTGATCTGCTGACGAAACTCGAGCATACCCATAGATTCTGTTTTTCATGATTGCCCCTATCAGCCGCACGATGGCAGCTTCAGCTCATCTGAGAGCCCACTCACAATAGGGCGTGCAAATTTCGCGAATGGGTCGAACCCATTTTCGAGCTCCAACGTAAGCTATTCAAGCACCGCTTCGATAACGCACGACACCAGCCTTATGCTTTGAAATCAAATTAATCGTTTTTAATTGAGATTAACTAGAATAAAATGAAATTAACCCGAGACGCTAAAGGAGGGCATTGTGGAATACCTCGAAAACCCGTTTACCCCTAGCTTTGGCGAAGTTCCTGCCCATCTCGCTGGCAGACAACAGATTATTCGGGATTTGGACCGTGCCTTCTTGAGTCAGCGCAGGCGCCCAGAATTAACCTCGATCTTCTCAGGCGCGCATGGAACCGGTAAAACCGCTCTCATGTCGTCGCTCGCGACAAGGGCGGAATCCCACGGCTGGATTGCCGTAAAGACAACCGCGCTCCCGGGAATGCTTGAGGAAATCGAGCTCGGGGCGAAACGTGCTGCCGGCCATCTTATCGACCCGTCCAACCACTTCGAAGTCACCGGTCTCGGAATTGCACCGCTCGGCAGCATCGAGGTCAGTCGCGTTCACGATGCCTCAACCTGGCGTTATCGCATGAGCGACATCATCGACCAGCTCAACGAGGCGGGCACCGGTCTGCTCGTCACGGTTGATGAGGTGGACCCGACACTCGACGAGATGATTCAGCTCGCAGCGACGTATCAGCACTTTGTGACCGATGGGAAACGCGTCGCCCTGCTCATGGCGGGACTTCCCAACAACGTATCGACGCTACTGAACCACAAGACGGTCTCGTTCCTTCGCCGCGCCCAACAATATCATCTGGGCCGCATTGCCGACTATGACGTACGCGAGGCTTTGATTCGCACAATCCAGGAAAACGATCGCCTGGCAGATGCTGAGGGAATCGATAGAGCCGTTCGCTCGATCTCTGGTTTTCCCTTCCTATTGCAACTCGTAGGCTACCGTGCCTGGGATCTCACAAGCGATTCGAAGGAAATCTCGTCACGCGACTTTGACCTGGGAATCAAAATCGCGCGCGACGAGATGGACGACCGAGTCCTCGCGGCAACCTATCGGGAACTCACTGCAGAGGACAGGCGATTCCTCATCGCCATGCTTGACGATGAGGAAGAATCCACCACCGCCGACCTTGTCGAGCGCCTTAAGCGTTCGCCGCAGCAGGTCTCCCGCTACCGACGCCGCATGATAGATGCCGGCATCATCGGGGAACGAGGACGAGGGCTCGTCGCATTTGAATTGCCATTCTTCCGCGACTATCTCGCGGCTCAATGCGCGAAATAGGCATCAATGAGGCAAAGGGGCTGTCCCTTTGCCTCATTGTCTATAGGTAGCGGCCGGTAATGCTCTTGGAGCAGGCCACGATGTCATCCGGCGTGCCGGCGCAGACAATTTGCCCGCCAGCGTCGCCACCGCCCGGGCCCATGTCGATCACGTAATCGGCGTTACGAATAAGGTCGAGGTCATGCTCGATCACGATAACTGTAGCGCCCTTGGCAACGAGGCCGTCAAACACGCTCAGCAACACCTGAACATCGAGCGGATGCAGGCCGATCGTGGGCTCGTCGAACACGAACACGGCATCGTCCTGCACGCGGCCCATCTCGCTCGCGAGCTTAAGGCGCTGTGCCTCACCGCCCGAAAGCGCCGGTGTGGGCTCGCCAAGCGTGAGATAACCCAGGCCCAGGTCGTGCAAGGTCTGCAAACGCGTCTGAACCTTCTTGAGTCCCAGTGTGGCGTCGATGGCCTCGTCCACACTCATGTCCATGAGCTGCGGCAACGTAAGCAGACTCCCGTCCTTGCCCTCACGATGGATGCGCGAAGCCGCGTCCGCATAACGCGAACCGCGACATGCCGGGCAGACGATCTCGACGTCGGGCAAAAACTGCACGTCGAGCGATATCGAGCCCGTGCCGTCACACGTAGGGCAGCGCAAGGCGCCGGTGTTATAGCTGAAGGCACCCGCCTTGTAGCCGGCTGCCTTGGCCTCGGGCGAACGGGCGAAGGCGCGGCGCAGTTCGTCATGGATGTCGGCATAGGTTGCCACCGTCGAGCGAACATTGGCGCCGATGGGCGTGGCGTCAATCAGGTTGGCACGCGCAATGCCCTCGGCATCGACCCAACGCACGTGCCCCGGCAGACGCTCGCCAGCTGCCTGCGCCTTAAGCGCCGGGATGAGCGTCTCGAGCACGAGCGTCGTCTTACCCGAACCAGAAACACCCGTCACCGCGACCAAGCGGCCGCGCGGGATATCGACTTCGAGCGGTTTGACGGTATGGATGGTATCGGTCGCCATGCGGATATGGCCCTGGTCGAACATTTCGTCGTCAGTCACCTGCGGACGCAAGCGCTTGGGCTCGGCGCGCAAAAACGGCGCGATGCGACTGCCCTGCGATTGCTCGACCTCGTCTACCGTACCAGCGGCGATCACATTGCCGCCGCCTGCTCCGGCAACGGGGCCCATCTCAACCAGATAGTCGGCTTCCGCCAGCACACGCGTGTCGTGGTCGACAACAACCACGGTGTTGCCGTCATCCACCAGATCGCGCATCACGCCCACCAGGCCGTCGACATTGGCAGGGTGCAAGCCGATCGAAGGCTCGTCCAACACATATAGCACGCCCGTCGATCGGTTGCGCACCACACGGGCGAGCTGTACACGCTGGCGCTCACCCGTGGAGAGCGTGGCGCCGGCGCGATCGAGTGAAAGGTAATCGAGGCCCAGGTCGACCAGACGACGGGCCGCGCTCAAAAACGAATCGCAGATATCCGTCGCCATGGGCCGCATCTCGGTCGGCAAGGATGCGGGCACGCCGCGCACCCACTCAATCGCCTCGCCCAGCGTCATAGCCGCGGCCCGCGCTAGATTGATGCCGCACACCTGGGGCTGGCGCGCAACCTCGGAGAGACGCGTACCGCCGCAATCACGGCATGGCCCCTCGCGCAGAAAGCGCGCAACGCGTTTGAGGCCCTTGTCATCCTCAACCTTGGCGAGCGCATTCTCGACGGTATAGACGGCGTTGTAATAGGTAAAGTCGAGCGGCGTGGCGCCCTCGCCGTTTTTGGGAACGTAGAGAATGTGCTTCTTAACCGCTGGGCCGTGGAACACGATGTCGCGCTCTTGAGGCGTGAGCTGGTTAAACGGCACGTCGGTGCGCACGCCCATCTCGCCTGCCACCTGCTTCATCAGATCCCACATGAGCGTGCCCCAAGGAAGCACCGCACCCTCGTTGATGGTCTTTGCCTCGTCGGGCACCAGGCTCGCCTCGTCCACCTCGCGCATGACACCGGTGCCGCCACAGGTGGGGCATGCACCGCCGCTATTGAAAGCCAAATCCTCGGCACTCGGCGCGTAAAACTCGCGGCCGCATGTCGGACACGTGAGCGACAGGCCCGCAGCCACGTTAAGGCTCGGCTCCACACGCGCCCCGCAATGCGGGCACACGTGATGGGCGCAGCGGCTAAAGAGCAGGCGCAGGCTATTGTTGAGCTCGGTCATGGTGCCAAAGGTGGAACGCACGCCCGGCACGCTCGGACGCTGGTGTAGCGCGAGCGCTGCCGGTACGTGCAATACCTCATCCACCTGGGCGTGCTCGGCCTGCGTCAGCCGACGGCGGGTATAGGTGCTGAGAGCCTCCAGATAGCGACGCGAGCCCTCGGCATAAAGAACCCCCAGCGCCAGCGAGCTCTTGCCCGAGCCCGATACGCCGGCAATGCCCACGAGCTTTCCCAGCGGAATATCGATATCGATGTCCTTGAGGTTGTGTACACGCGCGCCACGCACCTCGATAGCGCTTGGTTGTTGCGACACCGTCATCGCTCCCCTTCCAGTTGATCGAATATGACAAGAGGACTGTCCCTTTGTCACATTACTCGTGCCGCGCCCGCCCGTGCCAGTCTTCGCGGGTCAAATACGTAAAGCACTCGGTACGCACATCGCCCATAAGCTCGCAGGGCACGTCGCACTCAACGTGATGTGGCGCGAACCCACATTTTTGCTGGACGCGTAACGACTTGTTATTGCCCTCGTAGTATCCGCACCAAAGCGCCTTGCAGCCAAGCGTATCGAACGCATAGCGCTGCATGGCTCGCACCGCTTCGGGAGCAAAGCCTCGGCCCCAGAACGGCTTGGCGATCCAATAGCCCACTTCGAGTTCGAGACCGTCATCTCGACGGTTTGACTCACAGCGAGGCGGCATGAGCCCGATGCTGCCCACGGGCTCGTCTGTCTCAGGCAGGCAAACGGCAAAGGTATGGGGCGCCGTAAAGACCGTCCGAATGATCTCCCTGCTTTCCTCAATGCTTCGATGGGGCGGCCAGCCCGCAGCCGGCCCCACGTCCGGATCGCTCGCGTACGCAAACAGGCTCGCCGCATCGGTCTCGCGCCACGGACGAAGCGTCAAACGCTCAGTTTGAATCACCATGTTTTGACCTCACATCACTCGTGCCATAAAACGCGATCGCGGATGTACTCGCCCAGCATGGGCACGGCAAATCGGACGAGGCCGTATCCGGCGGCCTCGATGACGCGCTCGCGAATCAGGCTTGCGCGATATTTACTCGCCCAGCTCTGGGTACGCTCGCAGCGCTCAATGATATCCGCCATGCGCGTCGGTTTGCCCTCGTCAACCGCCATGGCCTCGATAAAGAGGCGCTGCGGACTGCGCAGCCCGTAATACAGAGGCGCGTCAACCGCTTCGTAGAACTCGGAGACGGCATCCGCATGGCCATCCTCGACATCGCGCCTTTCGATGACCTGCGAGCTACGCCGGACAGCAGACCGCCACATGTAATATCCCACCAGCTGAACCATATAGGGATGCCCCATGCTCTTGCGCGCCGCAAGGTCCGCCGTCTCCGCGTCAACGTAAAGACCAGCGTCTTTGACCGTCTGGATATACGAATCGCGTACCTTGGGCAAAGAGATCGCCCCCAACGTACGCTGCTGGGCACGCCGCAAAAACGTCACGCTCGGCTCTTCGAGCAGATCGTCAACCATACTGGGTAAGCCGGCGAACACCAGCGCAAGACCGCGCTGGTCGCTATCGGACAAGCCCGTGGCATCCTGGTCTCCGAGCACCTGCTGATAGAGAACGGCAAGAGCCGCCAGTTCCTCGATAGACGCCGATTGCGCCTCGTCAATCGCAAACAGTATGCCCTTGCCTGGACCGAGCCTCTTGAGGCGCTCGTTGACCAGCCCTCGCAACGTCTCGCCCTTTGCTCGCGCCGCCTCGACCGACATCCGGCCAAACGACGGTCCGAACTCCATTGACGTCACAACGGGTTTATTCGAGCGAAGCGCGTCGGCCAATCGGTCGCATAAGCCAAGCGAAGCGGAATCGGAGACAACCGCCCATCCGCGCTCATTGGCTAGACGTTGCAGCTCCCGCAAGAGAACCGTCTTGCCGCAGCCGCGGTTTCCCGTAATGAGCATGAGCCTACCCGGCGCTCCGGCGCCGTTATCGAGCCCTTCCTCGAAATCTTCGATGACCGACTCGCGACCGATGAGTATCGGAGGCCGCTTGCCAGCCGTGGGCTTAAAGGGATTTGGATTCATGTCGGCCTCCTCGGATTGGCAAACCCTGGTAATAGTTATACCAACTTATACCGAGTTGTACCAATAGCATGTGACAAAGGAACTATCCCTTCGTCACATGCGGCCGAAAAACTCGGCGTCTGCTGCTCGCCAGGGGCGGAGGGTGGCAGGATCGACCTTTACGTGGGCTGCGGCGGGTACGTCGTACCATTTGACGGTGTAACCGGCGCCGTGAGAGCAAAAGACCGAGTCAGGCGTGTTGGGCAGATCGGCCTCGGGCTCATAGGCCGCCGTCTCGATTACGCGCTCGCCGTCGTGGCAGGGCGCATAACCAGCAAACTCTAGGTACAGATGCCCGCGACCGCTCGTGTATGCAGCCACCTCCAACGCGTAATCCTGCACCTCGGATGCCGGTACGCGGCCCACAAGCTTCGCCCGGTCTCCCGCCATCGCCGGTGGCTCGTACTCGGCACCCATGCGCGTGGCATCCGAGAGCGCCCGGCCCACGCACTCCCCCGGCACCTCGAGCTCAAAGCGATACCACGGCTCCAACAGCACCGCCGCGCCGGCCTCACGCGCCCGCATGAGCCCCTGGCGAATCGCGCGGTACGTGGCCTGGCGAAAATCGCCGCCCTCGGTGTGTTTGGCATGCGCACGGCCGCCCGTGAGCGTAATGCGCACATCGGTGATGGGCGAGCCGGTCAGCACGCCCAGGTGATCGCGCTCCATGGCGTTGGTGAGCGCCAGACGTTGCCAGTTAAGATCGAGCTCATCGGTCGAGGTCACGGTGCCAAACTGCACGCCCGAACCCGCTGGCAACGGCTCCAAGCGCAGATGTACCTCGGCATAGTGGCGCAGTGGCTCAAAGTGGCCCACGCCCTCGACCGGCTGCGAAATAGTCTCCTTATAGAGAATGCCGCCAGACTCAAACGCAACCGAAAGGCCAAAGCGATCGGCCAACACACGCTGCACGACCTCGAGCTGCACGGCGCCCATCAACTGCAAATGAATCTGCTCCAGATGCGTATTCCAGCTTACGCCGAGCATGGGATCTTCGTCCGCTAACTCAGTCAATGCTTTGAACACCGTATGGACATCATGTTCGCCCGGAAGCACCGTATAGGTGAGAACCGGCGCAATGACAGGCGCATCGCCCGCGGGCTCCGCGCCCAGGGCATCCCCCGGACGAACGTGCGCAAGACCCGTCACGGCACAAATACCGCCAGCAGCAACTTCTTGGGCAAGCTCATACTTCTCGCCGTTATAGATGCGCACCTGGTCGATCTTTTGCTCCCAAGTGGAGGCGCCAGAGCATCCCTCGACAACTTGCTTTGCACGCAGTACACCGCCCGTCACCTTGACCCAGGCAAGACGCTCGCCACGGTCTCCACGACTCACGCGGTAGACACGCGCGGCGAACTCCTGGGGCCATGTTCGCTCGCGCATCAGCGCACATATGCCATCCAGCAGCTCGTCCACGCCTTGGTCCTTGAGCGCCGAGCCCGCAAAGCAGGGAAACAATTTGCGCTCGGCAACCATGCGCGACAGCGTTGCGACGGAAAGCTCACCCACCTCAAGAAACTCCTCGAGCGCCGCCTCGTCCAACGCAGCAGCGTCCTCCTGAACGGCGCCGCCCACCAGCAGTTCGCTGGCATCCAGGCAGCCCTCGGAAAGACGCTGCCCAAGTTGTGCCAGCAAAACATTGCGGCCGGGATTCTCCAAATCGATTTTGTTGATATAGATGAACGTCGGGATGTCATAGCGCGCAAGCAGGCGCCACAGGGTTTCGGTATGCCCCTGCACGCCATCGTTGGCACCCACAACCAAAATCGCGTAGTCCAGCGCGCGCAATGTGCGCTCCGCCTCGGCAGAAAAATCGACATGCCCCGGCGCATCCACGAGCATGACGCGGGTATCGCCATGGTCGAGCACGGCCTGTGACGAGAAGATCGTAATGCCGCGCTCACGCTCGATCGTGTTAGTGTCCAGATGCGAATCGCCATCGTCCACGCGGCCGCGCTTGCGAATGCGACCCGCGTTGAACAGCATGGCCTCGGCCAGCGTGGTCTTGCCGGCATCGACATGCGCCAAGATTCCAACGACCGCTTGCTTCGACATGGCTCTCCTCTTATTACAAGCCCATCGCACGCGGCGACGGGCGTTCACGCTCCACACTGGATGATACAATTTACGGGCCGGCGGGCGAAGCGGGCCCTATCCCCCGACCGAGCTCATCGCCCCGCGTTGCCGCGCGGCGATTTTCGTAGGTTCGCGCCTTGCGAAAGCCGGCTTGCAAAACAGTGCAGCGAACGAAAATGACCCCGCCCAGGGCCATTTTCGTTCGCGCGAATTGTTGATACGCATCCCCACTCTTATGCCTCGCGCAGCCAATCAAACGCGACGCGCGGCGTACCGTCCGACACATATACGATACCGGCGCGCTTAAACCCGGCCTTGGCGATGGCGCCCTGCATGGGCAGGTTGTCTTGATGCGTGTCGATACGCAGGTGATCGGCGCGCTCCTTGGCAAAGGCAAACATCGCAGCCGCGATACCGTGCACGGTGCCGTCGGATGCCACGCGGTGCAGCACGGCGTACGGAGTGTCGCTATGCCATTGACCGTCCTCAATTACGTCATAGCACTCGTCCGGACCCGGTAAAAAGGCAAACGTCGCCACCACGCGACCGTCGACTTCGCACACATAGCTGCCACCAGCGGCGATATCGGCTGCCAGCTGCTCGGCAGAAGGCGTGCCCTCGGGCCACTGCGTGGCGTTGCCATGCGCGCGCATAAAGGCGCGGGCCGCGTCATAGATAGCCATGACGGCGGGAATGTCGGTATCGAGGGTTTTTCTGATCATCACGCGGCGACCTCACGTTTATTGGTATCACTTTGATTGAGCAATGATACCAACGTTTGGAGAGAGGCGCGAAGCAGATGGGAAGCAAAAAGCGAGCCGCCTGGTCAAAGGCCAAAAGCGAGTTTTTGGGCGCTGCCACCGGCGGCGATATGAGCGACCTGTTTGCACGCGAGGACGAGCGCCGCGACGCCCTGGACGCCGAGCGCGATGAAGTCTGGCGCTACAAGTCGTGCGAGCGCAAAAACCGTTACGACACGCGTGCCGAGGCCGAGGCAGTTATGGCCGACTGCGAAAACCGCGGGCGGCGTGGTTTGGCCTGCTATAAATGCGAATACTGCGACGGATGGCACCTGACGTCGCACCCTTGGAAATAGGCCTCGCATCGGCACGGCGCTGACGGAGCGCCAGCCATCGCACGCAAGCTACGGGCGCGGCGGCACCAAAACATCGTAACGAACGGCCTTGCCCGCAAGCTGATAGCTCGGCTTAACGCCGGCAAGCAGCGGTCCCTTCACCGGCCGCTTGATAACGACCTTGCGCGGCCGCACCGCAAGCGCGGCTTCGACCAGCGCCTCCTCATCGGCACACGGCTGTTCCAGATGATGCAAAAGTTGGAACTTCTTTTTAACCGCCGCGCTCTTGGTGCGCTCGGGAAACATGGGGTCCAGATATACCACGTCGGGAGCGGTAAGCTCGCCCCGCCCGATCAGCTCTGCTGTATGGCGAAGGCCGGCAATGCTGTCCTCACCCGCATGCAAACGCATGCGGGCCACGGCAGCCGCAAGCGCCGGATCATCCGCCGCACGATCCAAGGCATCCTTGAGGAGCGCCGCGATCACGCAGTCCTGTTCATACAGATCGACGGTAAAGCCCGCAGCAGCCAGCAGCAGCGAATCCTCGCCAAAGCCTGCTGTGGCGTCAATCGCCCATGGCTGTTCGATGCCTTTTGTGCGCGCAGCCTTCACCAGCAGCTCTTGCTGCAAGCGGCCCTGCTTGAGCCGTGGAAGCATACGGGCAAAATCGGCACGCAGCTCCATCGCGCCGTCGGTGAGCGTGAGGCCCTCGGGCTTCCCGATCAGCTCAAGCCCTGCGGCCCGAGCAACGGAAAAAGGATTGACGACGCCCATGGACACTCCTTAGCAAACAAAACAAATACATGGGCGCCGTTTATGTCGGCACCCAACCGTCCGCTATTGTCCCACATGCGGCAAGACCCACCGCCCATTGCAGAATGCGGGTATCTATTTAGCGGTAAAGCACCAAATCCCGTCAGGATTGCCCTCCACCTCAACCCTGCGTTTACCCGCCGCTTCGCGGATGTTCCATACTTGCCCGTCCGTATCATTAAAGGACTGAACATTCGTCGTGAGGAATGCAAATGGACCATTCAGTCACACGCCGAAAGGCCTGCCGGTTGGCAATCTCGGCAGCCGGAGCCACACTGGCAGCTGTGGTACTGCCAGCCTGCTCGAACAGTAATTCCGACATGTCCGGCAAGGCCAGGCTGAACGTAGGCGTCCGCTCGGATATCGTCGGGTTTAGCGAGCGTAATCCCAACAACGGCAAATACTACGGATTCGAAATCGACCTCGCCAACGAGTTGACAAACCGTCTTGGCTATGGAGGCTGTTCGTTTATATCCGTAACGCCCGAGACACGCGAAGAAATGCTCTCGTCGGGAAAAGTCGATTGCCTGATCGCGTGCTACTCGATAAGCGACGAACGCAAAAAACTGTTTGACTTCTCTGCCGCCTATTACACCGACTCGGTAATTCTTGTTGTCGAAAATACATCGCTCATTCAATCCTTCTCCCAGCTTAAGGGCGGAACAATTGGCACGGTATCCGGAACAAACGCTGCACCTCAACTTGCCGCGAAGTTTTTGGAGCTGGGGCTTTCGGACGGCATCCCCCAGCAGCAGGATGCCAAGAGCGGCAACATTGACTACGACACATGGCATCTGAGCCAATATGCAAGCTACGCTGAGCTTTCCCGCGCATTGGAAGCCGGCGACGTCGACGCCATGGCGACCGATGGCGCAATTGCCAAAACCTATCTCGATGACGAGCGCACCGTCCTGCCCGATTTTGGCATCAACCCACAGCGCTACGCCGTCGCAACGCAGAAGGGCTCTGAGCTTTCACCCAAGGTTGCCGCCGAAGTACGCTCAATGCTCAAAGACAAAACAATCGATACGCTCATCGAGAAATGGAACTAAGGAAGTCCACCCATGTCCAAGCGACTAAAACAGAAGTCCGTGGCGCTTGCCATTGCCGTAGCCGTCTGCACGTTAGCGATGGGACTCCTACTCGCCTCGATGCAAACGCGTCTATCGCAAGAGGAATACGCTTTAGAATTCGATCGCGTTGCCGCCGAACTCCCCGATCTCGTTAAAACTGCCCGGTCGGAAACGAAAGACAACACCCAAACATTTGACGACCTGTATCGCACGCGTGCCGCAAGCATCGCGTTTATGGCGGCCCACGATGCCGGTTATGAAGCGACCGATGCCAAAATGGCCGAGTTCAAGGACCTGCTCAAGGTCGATAACGTTCTCGTTACCCGACGTGACGGTTCCATCATCGCCAAAGCGGCTGACACCAAAGCCGATTTTAGCCGCGCCCGCTTCAACCTGCTACGTCAGTGCTTCGAGACCGGCAAGCCCTCCGATCCAGTTGAGGTCGATCTTCCCGATCAAGACTGGCTCATGCGATACTATGCCGCCAAAATCGATGACGACACCATGGTTATCGTAGAGCAAAATCCCCAAGAGCTGCACGCCCTTGTCAAGGACACCGGCTCGGCCGAGAGCATGCTCAAGAACATCTCGCTCGGCAGTCACGGATATGTCCTCGCCGTATCGGCAAAAACACACCTGATCACCTACCATCCCGATCAGAACATGATAGGTACCGATGCACTCGACAACGGCATCGACGTGAGCAATCTTGAGGACGGCAAGACATTCATCACTTCCGTCAAAAACACAAGCCTGTATTGTCGCGTCAAGTTGGTCGATGACACCTATTACATTCTCGCCATCCCCGAAAGCGATACCGCCTCCGCGCGCAACATCACCGTGGGCGTCATCCTCTTTGCCTTCATCGCAGTCGTCGCCGCCGTGGCACTCTATGACCTGTTTGTCCTAGCGGATGACGAGCATGACGACCACGACCATCACGAATACGTCAAGATCGGTCGCGGCCTTCGGTTTAGCCCCTCCGTGGGCAGGCGCGCAACAGCCTTGTCCATTGCAGGACTCGTCTTACTTTTGGCAGTAACCTTCTATATGCAAACGCTCTTTGCCCTTTCGAGCCAGGCGACGGTCAATCGGGAGCGCTTAGAGCAGATTGATCAAACGCTCAAAAATAATGCGCTGCGCGAGGATGAACTTACGAGGCAATATAGCGAGCACTATGCCACTGCCTGCCACATTATCGCCTACATCGTTGAGCACAATCCAGAGCTCGCCACGCGAGCCGACCTGCACAGCATGGCAAAAACGCTCAACATCGAGTCAATTTATCTCTACGACGGCGACGGCAATATGACGAGCTCGAGCACGTCGCAGCGATCCTACAGCCTTTCGACCAAGTACGGTGACTCCTCCTACGAGTTCCGCTCGCTTTTGGGCGGCAAGGATGAATATATACAGCCTCTCTCTATCAACAGAACCACCGGCGAGACATATCAGTACATCGGAGTCGCACTCTACGATCAGGATGGCATTGCAGACGGAATCGTGCAGATTGCCGTGCGCCCCATGCGCTTAGAAGAAATGCTCAAGAGCACCAAGATCGACGCAGTGCTCGATGGCATCAAGGCGGGCGCCGGAGGCTTCGCCTTTGCAATCAAGAAAAAAGACGGTACCGTCGCATACCATCCCAACGACCTTCTTTTGGGGAAAAAAGCATCCGAAATCGGACTGACTGACGAGCAGCTTGCAGATGGCTTTAGCGACTTCGTCTACATCGACAACCAAAAACTCTACGCCTCCTGCTTGGAGACTGGCGACTATTACGTTTACGTCGCGGCACCCGAAGACTCCTTTATGCACCAGCGCGTTCCGCTCACCATCGCAACCGGAATCATCGCCGCCATTTGCTTTGCCCTTATCTACCCGTTGCTGACGCTCGACACCATAAACGTCGAAGAAAAGCGTTCGAAGCACGAAGGCGATTTCGCGACAAGACGGCACAACATCACCGTCACGACATCCGACGGCCGTGTCAAACACAGCGAAAGCGCCATTAGCCGATGGCTCAACATCTCCTTTAAATGGGAGGACAAAACCCCCGAGCAAAAACTCGGCACAGTCCTTAAATGGTTTACCGGCATCGCGGTGTTTATCGTCTTTTTGGCCGTCTTGTTTAAAGACGCTCTGTTTGGTCCGCGTTCGGTATTTACCTATATCCTGGGCAACGACTGGCAGCACGGTCTCAACATATTCGCGCTCACCGCTTCGATCATGTACGCCTGTGTAGCTCTCACAGTGTGCGCAATCGCGCAGGCGCTTCTTCGCATGTTGTCCAATGTGCTTGGAGCGCGCGGCGAGACGATATGCCGACTTCTCTCGAGCCTGACAAAATACGGAACTCTCATCGCTATGCTCTATTGGTGCCTCGGCGTTTTGGGTGTCGATACCGCAACGCTTTTAGCCTCGGCAGGTATCATCACGCTCGCCGTCTCCTTTGGAGCCAAAGACCTCATCACGGATATCTTATGCGGGCTCTTTATTATCTTTGAAGGCGAGTTCCGCGTTGGAGACGTCATCTCGGTTGGCGGCAATACCGGCACCGTTATGGAGATTGGCGTGCGAACCACAAAGATCAATGACGGCAACGGCAACGTTCTGCTCCTACGCAACAGCTCGATTTCGAATGTCACCAACATGACCAAACTTAATTCTTACGCCAGCATAGATATCACCATCCCAGTGGGAGAATCTCTACCCTATGTCGAAAAGGTGCTTAAAGACGAGCTCAAAAGTGTGCATGACCGCGTTCCCGCCATTATCGATGGCCCCTTCTACAAGGGCGTGGTCGACCTTAGCAGCACCGCTATGACCATTCGCGTTGTCGCCACCTGCAAGGAGACCGATCGCGGCAGCGTCATGCGTTCTTTGCGCCGTGAGATAAAGCTCATGCTTTCCCGCCGCGACATCGCCCCCTATCAACTCGTTTTCGATCATTGCGATGCCGACGAGTCCGCTCCAAGGGAAGCTACCGCCGAAGAACTCGCCGAAGCGGACGAGTTTAGCGAAGAACAGAAACTCGCCTCACAAGACCTGGGTAACGAACCTACCAATCAGTAATTCATGGCACCGGGCAACACCCGCACGGTGCCGTTAAGGCTCAAGGGAAAGGAACTGAACATGAGCAACAACCGTAAAGTCCTAAAGGTCATGTCCATCATCTATCTATTGGGAGGTATTTTCAGCATCGCCGCGGGCGCGTTGGCACTCACCGCGGCTTCGGGCGACGCCAGCGGCGATCTCTCGGTTTACAGTGTTGTCATCATCGTGATGGGCATCGTCGAAATCATCGCTGCCGTGCTGGGCATCCGCGCCTCAAATAACCCCAGCAAGATTGGTGTCGTTTGGGTCTGGGCTATCATTTGCCTGGTTTGCGCCGTTGTGAGCCTGCTGCTTTCCGAGCCCTTCTTGGGCGGAGTCGGCACCAGCGCCACCGATGTCACCGCCGTGGTCGTAAGTGCCGTGTACTTCGTTTTCGCCAACCGCGTTAAAAAGGAAAGCCAGGAGCGCCTGAGCTAGGGCATCTGACCCGCCCGCACAGAGCACCGTATATGAAAGCCGCCCTCCGTTTCTCGAGCAAACAAGAAACGGAGGGCGGCTTGCTGTGGATAGTCTTTGCATTCATTCGATTGCCACGGCACGGCACGATCGACAGCATAATGCCAGACACCCGAGCCGACAGCGGCAAGCGCGTCAACGGATGCGCTTGCGAGCAGCAGACCCGTTGGCACAGCCCACCATGCGAATCAAGTAGTTCTCTACGACGTGATAAGCTTGGGGCTTTTCATCTTTAAGGGAAACTAAGCACACCGGAACCGTCAGGGCCCCTTCGCCCACAATGGGAACAATCTCAAACCCACTAGCGATCTGACCGGGAACGGGAAGAATGGCATTTAAGAAAAAGCCACGCTCGGCCGCCAAAAACGACCCAACTTGAGCGGGGCTATCGATAACGCGCGTCTCACCTAGGACACCGAGGCTTTTGTACTGCCAAAAAATCGAGTTGTTAAAGCTATCGAACGCAGTCGACTGTCCTACCGGATAGGAGCTCAGATCAGCCACGGTCACAAAGGGCCTCTTGCCGAGCGGATGGTCGGCGGCAACGAGAATACCCGTGGGCAGGGTTCCCAGCTGTTCGCAGTCATCATTGGTATTGTCATATGTACCCACCGTAAGCAAGGCATCGAGGCCGCCCTGCTCAAGTTCCTGCTGGGCAACTCCGGGATGCACAGTGCAAATCTTCACCCGCACGCGCACACCACGCATGATAAGCGCAGATAGCCCCTTATATAGCTTATCCTCGTTATCGAATGCGGGAGCGCACAGGCCAATCGAGAGTTCCGGCATCGCTTGCGGACCTGAGGCCGACGAGACGGTCAGGTCGCATCCAGACGGGTCAAAGTTTTCGACCTCGCGATATGCTTCGACGGCGGGGCGAGCCTTGGCATAAAAACTGCGACCGGCCTGAGTCGGCCTGACGCCGCTACTTCCACGCTCAAAAAACTGAACGTTAAAAAACTGCTCGAGCTCGCTAATTGACTTGGAAATGGCCTGAACGGTCACGTTGCGCTGGTGCGCCGCAGCAGTAAAACTCTTCGTCTCGAATACGGCGACAAAATAGCCGACCTGCTTGATATTCACCATTCGCCCCTAAAAAATGCACAGTTTAATCCAGTTAAACAAAAACCTAGCACAGCGCAAGTGCCATCCCCGTCACGAGCGGAGCGTTCAACTATTAGATGAACGTGCACAGCACCTTGTTGAATTACAATATGCTTCGCGACATGCGTCATGCGTGCGCATCAAATACGTCATGTCCACTTCGAAAGGACCAGCCATGAGCAACGCCTGTAAATTACTCAAAATCCTATCGTTCCTCTTCTTTGTCGTCGGCATTCTAAGCGCAGGCATGGGTGCTACAGCGCTCTTTGCAGGCAGCGCGGCAGGCGATATCACGAGCGCCATGATCGTCTCTTGCGTCGTCGTCATCGTATTGGGCGTCGTCGAAATTGTGACCGCTGTCTTTGGCATCCGCGCGGCAAATAATCCCGCCAAGGCTGGCGTTGTCTGGATCTGGTCCATCGTCTGCCTAGCATGTTCGGTCATCAGTCTGCTCCTCTCCCTGCCCCTCTTGGGTGGGGCCGGCTCAAGCATCCCCGATTTTACCGGCCTGATTGTCAGCATTATCTACTTTGTACTCGCCAACCGCGTCAAGAAAGAGGGCATGGACCGTTTGAGCTAAGCCGCATCCGTGTCAATCGCTCAGCGACTCTGGTATATACGCCAATAAAGGCTTATAGGACAAAATGTTTGTCCCGATAGAACATCCGTTTCCATCCATTAATCCAGCCAGAACGGGTACGGGTCCCTGTGGTGGAGGTCCTCCCACACGGCCCTGTCGCCCCACTCCGGCCCTCCTTCCTCGCGCGACGGCGAGGCGGAGTAGACGCTGAACAGGAAGTCGATGTCCGCGTCGGTCGGCATCGCGGCGAGTTTCTCGCGCGCCGTCCTCGCGTCCCCCGAGTGCGCGTGGCACCACCAGAACACCGCCTTCACGCGCTTGACCGACGTCAGCCCCCGGTGGTTGCGCAGGACGGCCCTCAGCTGCGAGTTCACCCCTCCCTCGATCATGTTGTTGGTCGACGGCAGCGGGCCGGCCTTGGCCAGGGCGGGGTCGAGGTAGGTGAACAGCGTCCCCGCCGACACCAGCGACGACAGCGACGAGCGCGCCCGCCTCAGCCTCTCGTGGGTGTAGACCCTCCTGCCGTCCACCACGGTCCTGTCCTCCAGGAAGTCGGCCCAGAACCCGCACCAGTCGAGGTAGCGCTCGACCCAGAGCTCGGCCTGGTGCAGCGTCTCGATGCCCATGAGGTCGCGCGCGATGAGGTAGAGCTCGCGCCCCGCCTGGAGCTTCGGCCGCGTCGTCGTGTAGCGCTTGACCTGCGAGAAGGCGTGGAAGGTGCACCTCTGGACCCTGGTGCGCGGCCAGGTCTCGCGCACGGCCTTGGCGAACCCGCTCCCGCCGTCGGTGACGACCACCTCGGGCGCCGGGATCGGCGCCATGAGGGCCGACCACGCCCTCGAGCTCTCCGACCTCGCCATGTACCAGGAGACCACCCTCTCGCCGCTGCAGCATATGAGCACCACGAGGTCGCGCGCGACCCAGATCCCGTCGACGTAGAGCACGCGGTGCAGCTCGCCGTCGGGGACGGGCATGGGCCAGACCTCCCAGAACTCGGCCGTCCTGCGCCTGAAGGACCGTCCGCCGCCCGGCATCGCCGCCTGGGAGTCCTTGGAGAGGAGCCACCCGAGGAACTCGTCCAGCCTTGCCGCCGTGTCGTCGTACCTCACCGTCGTCGACGCGCCGCAGGCCGTGCACCTCCACCGCTGGGACCCCGATGAGGTCCTGCCGTTGCGCTTGGTCCGACCGCCGCAGTAGGGGCAATAAACGGCCTTCATGGGCACCTCTTCCGAAAGGGTATTTAACGGTTCCGGAAAAGGTTATCTACCTGCGGGAACGATAGGCAACCGGACACACATTCTGTCCGAGCGGTTAAAAGCGGGCACGGAATTTAAACGGCTGAAAAAGGGGCATCGACCTGCGCCGATGTCCCCAACGTGGACACACATTTTGTCCTATAAGCCCCAATAAAAAGGGCCGATCGCGCATCTCCGCGGTCGGCCCTTTGCGTTTTCCCAGATAAAACCTACCAAAATGAACCTGTCCTTTTTGGCAGGTTGTTAGCTGTGGCGGTACTCGGCGATGATGAAGTCGATGTCGGTTTGAAGGGTGTCCAAATTTGCCAGGCGCTCTTTGTCGGCAGGGCGCGTGCGATAGTAGTATGGCGTCATCTGGAACACCGCCTCGATGTCGGCCTGGGTCTGGAGCGTAATGTTCGCAGACACCCGCTGCGTTCCGACCAACTCGAGCTCGGTAGTCTTCGGCAGTTTCTCGTCATTGAGATATGGTGTGTCGTAGAGTACCTCCTTGAGCCCAAACAGATGACGAGCGCCCGGCACCACGGTGTAGAGCGAGCCCTCGGGCGCCAGCACGCGGGCAAACTCGCGCTCGTTAAAGGGCGCAAAGAGCTCGGTCACCATATCGAAAGCGCCATCGGCCACGGGGATATCCTTCATGTTGGCCACAAAATAGGTCGCATCGCCGCGCTTGGCGGCCAGACGCACCATCTCCTTGCCCAGATCAAAGCCGTAGGCATCCACGCCCGGCACCGCGCCCATGGCACTGGTGTAGTAGCCCTCGCCGCAGCAAATGTCGAGCAGCGTCATGGAGCCGTTCGCAGACGCTGCACGCCCAGACACCCGCTCGCGCACCAGCCCGACCATCGCATCGCGCAACGGCGCATAGTAACCGCGGTTCAGAAAGTCGCGACGGCTGCGTGCCTGCGACTTGGGATCGCCCATGGAGTCGCCGCTCTTGGACGAGCGCAGCAGATATAGATAGCCCTCGCGAGCACGGTCAAACCGGTGTCCGCCCGCGCATGCAGCACCGCGTTCGTCATCCACCAACGGTTCATGGCAAACGGGACACAACAACATGGCAACTCCTTAGCGCGAACAACACAACACCCACCATTGTCGCACGCCTTCCCCACCTAGTCATTGGGGACGTTCTTAAATGACTAGTCGTTTAAGAACGTCCCCAACGACTAGTCGATTAGGAGTATCATCGTCTGCGCAAATAGGCACGAAAGAGCATGTTAGAGATTGAGAGCGTATGGCTGATACCGCATCTAAGCACATTGACATGACCACCGGCTCGCTGTGGCGCAATATTCCCCTGTTCGCCTTCCCCGTGGCCGCCACGAGCATCTTGGAGCAGCTGTCGAACCTCATCGCCACGGTCATCATCGGTAACTTCTCGGGCGACCAGGGAACCCTCGCCATGGCGGCGGTCGGCTCCAATGTTCCGCTTACCAGCCTTATGCTCAACCTGTTTATTGGCATATCGCTTGGCTCCAACGTGGTCATCGCCAACGCTATCGGCCGCAACGATCAGAACATGGTCAAACGCGCCGTCCATACCTCGATTTTAATGGCGCTCGTGGGCTTTGTCGTCATCGCACTGGGCGAGATCTTTGCCGAGCCCATGCTCGCCGCGCTCAACGTTCCCGCCGAAACCATGCCGCTCGCTTCGCTCTATCTACGCGTCTTTTTGCTCAGCATGCCCTCAATCTTGCTCTACAACTTTGAAGCCGCAATCTTCCGCTCCGTCGGCATCACCCGCATGCCGCTGCAGGCGCTTGCCGTGTCCACCATCCTCAACATTGGCCTGGACCTCATCTTTGTCCCCGTACTCCACTGGGGCGTCGCGGGCGTCGCCATCGCCACCGCCATCGCCTACACCGTCAGTGCCGCTACGCTCTTTATCCGCCTGCTCAAGACCGACTCCGTCGTCCGCGTCACCCCACGCGACCTGGCTATCGACCCCGTCGCCCTCAAGCGCATCGTCAAGATCGGCCTGCCCGCCGGCATCCAGAGCGCCGTCTTTGCCGTCGCAAACATCATCATCCAGTCCGCCATCAACAGCCTGGGCACCGAGGTCATGGCGGCATCGAGCGCCGCCATGAGCTTGGAGTACGTATGCTACAACCTGCTCAACAGCTTTAGCCAGGCCTGCACCACCTTTGTGGGACAAAACCACGGCGCCCGCCAGATCGACCGCTGCACCAAAACGCTCAAGGTCTGCCTGGTCGAAGGCGGTATCGTTGCACTCACCACGATTATCGTTATTGTTGGCCTGGGGCGCGAGATCCTATCGCTGTTCAACAGCGACCCCAACATCGTCTCGATTGGCTATATCCGCGTATGTTCGATCTTCCCGGCGTACGCCTTTAGCATGTTCTACGAAAACATGTCGGGCTACCTGCGCGGCTTTGGTATCTCGCTCACGCCCGCCCTCATCACCATGATCTGCGTCTGCGGCATCCGCTTCTATTGGGTTTTCTGCGTGTTCCCGCACTTCCGCACCTTTGCGAACATCATGATGGTCTACCCCATCAGCCTGGGCACCACGGCGTTCTTTATGGTCGTGGCGGTACTACTTTGCCACCCGGCACGCACCTATCGCGCCACCCAAACCAAAGCGACAGCCCGCTAAACACCACACTCAACGCCACGCCAGTCATTAATTGACAATATGCGAGCTCATATAGTCGATAAAGCGCCTCGTGGCGATGGGCATGGTGTCCCAGCTGCGCCAGGCGGCCACCACGTCGCGCGAGGGGGCATGCACGATGGGGCGTACGCGAATATCGGCCCGCATGCCCTCCACAGTACGACGGTAGAGCATGCTCACGCCTAGGCCCTCCTCCACCATCGCCATGATGGTGTAGTCGTCGGTCACCTCACTCGTCACGTGCGGCGACAGTCCATGCGCCGCGAATGCATCGAGCACCAGACTCTGTTCGCCCTCATCCAGCAGCACAAACGGCTCGGACGCCAGGTCGGCGAGCGTCACCTTTTCCTTTGCCGTCAGCGGATGCGCGGCCGGCAGCAGTGCCACCAACTCGTCGTGATAGACCACGCGCTTCTCGAGCCCCGCGGTAAATCCGCGCGCCGTAAAGCAAAAGTCAACTACGCCATCGTGCACCCACTGGGCGTTGCGCGTGTAATCGCCCTGCTTAAGGGTAAAGTGCACGCCCGGGTGCAGCGCACCAAAGTCGCGGATCACACGCGGCAGCACGGTACGACTCACGTTGGTAAACGTCGCAATGCGAATATCGGTCGACGAAAGCCCCAGCAGCTCCTGGCGCTTGCCCTCGAGCTCGGCCTCGGCGGTCACGATCTGGCGCAGGAATGGCAGATATTGTTTACCGTCGCGCGTAAGCGAAACGCCCTGCTTACCGCGCTCGATAAGCGTGGTACCCAGCTCGCGCTCGAGCGCCTTGACGGCCTGACTCACCGCACTTTGCGTATAGCCCAGCTCGTCCGCCGCACGTTTCAGGCTGCCGCAATCGACCACCATACAAACAATCTGATACCGCGATGCCATCGTGCCTCCACATCAATGCAGCCGTAAAACGTTTTGCCAGGGCTTTTCGCATCTACTTTAGCGTTTCTTAATCATACTGAAGATACATTCGCTTTACTACATCCAAATCTGGGAGCAGAATCCTTTTTACGAAACCGTTCTGTAACAAAAGGAGCCCCATGGATCGCAAAAAAGCAATCGCGCTCTCATTTTCCGTTCCCGTCGCATGGGGCTTTTCGTACCCCCTTATGAAGATCGGCATGGACAGCATGAACGCCACGAGCATCGTCGCGCTACGCTGCATCATCGCCTTTGTGGCCTGCCTGCTGCTCTTCCACAAGCGCGCGTTCCGTATCAACCGCGACCTTATGGTCCGCGCCGCCATCATCGGCGCCATTATGGCAACCGAGCTCACCTGCATGTGCTTAGGCTCTAGCCTCACCTCCGCCTCCACCGCCGGCTTTTTGCAGAGCCTGACGGTCGTGATCGTGCCGTTTGCCAATGCCGCCCTGCTGCGTCGTGCCCCCGAGCGCAAAGTGCTCATCGGCACCGGCATCGTCACCTGCGGCATGTTGCTGCTCTCGGGCGCCGACTTCACCAGCCTGAACCCGGGCGCGCTCATCATGCTGCTCTCCGCCTTTGTCTATGCCGGGCACATCATTGTCGCCAAGCGGTTTGTCGAAGAAGTCGATCCGCTTGCTCTGGGCGTTTGGCAGCTGGGCTTCGGCGGCTTGTTCTCGGGCATCGCCGCATGCGTCTTTGGCGGTTTCACACTTCCCAGTACGCCCAGCGAGATCGTGGTCGTCGTCACGCTCGCACTCATCTGCTCTGCCTACGGCTTTATCACCCAGACGCTCGTGCAGCCCCACGTGCCCGCCGAGACCACCGGCTTCGCCTTCTCGCTCGAGCCGGTCTGCTCCGCTGTCTTTTCGTTCTTCTTGGTTGGCGAGATCCTGAGCCCCATCGCCTTCTTTGGCGCCGCCCTCATCCTAACCGGCGTCATGGTGGCAACCGTCGAGCTTCCGCGCCTCCGCGCACATGGACAAGCTCGCATGGCAGGAGCGCCCGAGCACGTCTCGTAGACCCTACTCTTCATACGGCCGTGGCATAAAGGCAACCGGTGCGCCTTTACAATAGATACCGACAGAGCATCTGACGTAAAGGAGCCCCATGGACGCCGCGACCCGCGACCGCAACATAGCAACTTGGTTGGGCGATGCGCCGCAGCCGGTACGTGACACTACGAACCAGCTGCTCGAGCGCATCGCCCTTTTGCGTGCCGAGCAGACTATCTACCCGGCACAAGACGACATCCTCAATGCCCTCGCCTACACGCCGGCCGACCAGGTCAAAGTTGTCATCTTGGGTCAAGACCCCTATCACGGGCCCAACCAGGCCATGGGACTGTCGTTCTCGGTCCCCGCGACGCAAACCAAGCTGCCGCCGAGCCTGCGCAACATCTATAAGGAGCTCAAAGCCGATCTGGGCTGCCCCGTTCCCGCCACGGGAGACCTAACCCCATGGGCACAACAGGGCGTTCTGCTCCTCAACACCACGCTCACCGTACGCGAGCATGCCGCCAACTCGCACGCCAAGCTGGGCTGGAGCACGCTCACCGACTACGTTATCGAACGCTGCTGCCAGCTGCCCCAGTCGGTCGTCTTTTTGGCATGGGGTCGCTTTGCCCAGCAGATGGTCGAGGGCAAGCTCGCCGCAACTGGTGCGGGCAAGGCAACCGGTAAGTTCTGCCTGGCCTCTACGCACCCCTCGCCGCTTTCGGCCAACCGTGCCACGGCAGAACTCCCCGCCTTTATGGGGTCGCGCCCCTTCTCCGCTGCCAATCGGCTACTCGAACAGCACGGCTCGACCCCCGTCAACTGGACTTGTCTCGGCTAACAATCGATACATCAAAAACGCGCCCGACGGCTTTCCATCGGGCGCGTTTCCTATTCGGGCCAGATAAACTGGGTGCGGCCGGCCTCGCCGCCATCGATCAACAGGCTCTGCCCGGTCATAAACCGGTTGGTCACACCCACAAAGTAGATCCACTCGGCGATCTCTTGGGCGGTGGCCCAGCGCCTAAGCGGCGTGAGCTCCATAATCTGGCTCCACAGGTGTTCGTCTTCCATCACGCAACGGTTGAGCGGCGTGATAACGCCACCCGGGTCCACACTGTTGGCGATGGCCTGCGGTGCCAGGCGGTTTGCAAGGTTCTTGGTGTAGGCGATAACGCCGCCCTTGCTGGCGGCATAGGCGGGAAACTCCGATCCCGTATGCCCACTCGCCGACCCCACATTGACCACGGATTTGATAGCGGGCGCCGGCTTGGCGGCGAGCCCCTCCCCCACAAAGGCGTAGCGCTCGGTCACGTTGATGGTGCCACACAGGTTGGCGGCGATATCGTCGGCCGAATCCTGCGTACCGGCAACGTTCACGATCACTTGGGGTTCAAGGTCGCCTGGAAACGAGCCCGGCTCGCGGACATCAACAATCAGATGGCGGTAGCACTCGTGTTCGATCGCCGCCGGCAGCAGATCAAAGCCCACGACCTCGTGGCCCTCGTCCAAAAAGCGCTGCACGCATGCGGCTCCGATACCGCCCGAAGCGCCCGTGATCAAAACCCGCATACTTGCTCCTTAGGCGGTTGCGTGGCGCTCGAGGTACTCGGAGCCCACATTCTCGCGCTCCCAGCCGCGCACGACCTTGTAGCCCACGGGGCTTAGGAAGACCTCGCACAGCAGCTCAGCAACAGCGCCCGTCAGCGAGCACATGAGGACTTGCACCCAGGTCCAGCCGAAGAACGTGTGGCTCACCACAATGGCAAAGACCAGATTGTCGATAAACTGGCCAACACCCGTGGACACATAGGAGCGGAAGGCAAAGCTCGCAAAGTTATTCTTTTTGAGCATACGGCCGAGCGACTGGTTGAGCGTGGAGTTAACCACGGCAGAAACGAGCATTGCCAGCGAAGAGCCCAGCACCACGTACCAGGTGCCGCCGATGGTGGCGTTAAGGGCAGTGTTGACCTCGATCATGCCCGTGTCGTAGTAGGCACCCCACATGCCGGGCGTGAGCGAACATGCCCAAAAGCACAGACTCACGGCCAGGTTGACCAGCAGCGCGAGGATAGAGATTTTGATGGATGCCTTGGCGCCAAAGCGCTTGCAGATCATGTCCTGGCACAAAAACGAAACCCAGCTCACCACAAAGCCGCAATCGAGTGCCAGATACGGCAAGCTGATAAGCTCTTTGTTGGCCAGCAGGTTCATCATGATGACGCTCACGAAAAACAGCGAAACCGTTGCCGCGGGAATGCTCCGCAACAGGACCTTATAGTCCTCCATGACCTTCTTGATCATTATGTACTCCTTTGGTTTTAGGTTTAACGAGCAGGATATCGGACCCGAACTGCTCGGACGCCCCGGTCTTGAGACGACGGTGGGTATGATAGCCGCTCACACGGCATCAGGCAAGCAAACGGCGCGGCAGCCCCGCAGGGCCACCGCGCCGATGCGTTAAAAGGCTACGTTGCCAAACTCCGACAGGATAAGGTCGGGGTTATGGTCGGTTGCCCAATCCACGTTCCACGGGCTCGTGAACAGCAGCAGCTTACCGCCGCGCATGTCCTCGACGCGCAGCGTGTCGCGCGTGAGCGAAAGGGCCGGGATATCGATGGTGTCGGGGTCGTTCTGGATCCAGCGGATGTCCGTATAGGGCAGCGGCTGGCGACGAACCTCAACACGATACTCGGCCTTGAGACGGCGCTCGAGCACCTCAAACTGCAGCACGCCGACCACGCCCACGATGACGCTCTCCATGCCGGCACCCAGTTCGCGGAAGATCTGGATGGCGCCCTCCTGGGCAAGCTCCTCCATACCCTTGACGAACTGCTTGCGCTTGAGCGTATCGACCTGCGTAATGCGAGCGAACATCTCGGGGGCAAACGTCGGGATCTGCGGATACTGCACGTGGCGCTTGCCGGAGCACACGGTGTCGCCGATGCTAAAGATACCGGGGTCGAACAGGCCCACGATATCGCCCGCGTACGCCTCGTCCACGATGGCGCGGTCATCGGCCATCATCGACGTGCCCGTGGCAAGCTTAAGTTTGCGGTTGCCCTGCACGTGGAAGGCATCCATGCCGCGCTCGAACTTGCCCGAGCAAATGCGCACAAAGGCGATGCGGTCACGGTGGTTCTTGTCCATATTGGCCTGGATCTTAAACACAAAGCCGCTAAAGTCGTCGCGGCAGGGATCGACCGGCTCGCTGGTGAGCGTATCGGTATAGGCACGCGGCGTCGGGGCCAGACGCAGGAACTCCTTGAGGAAGGGCTCCACGCCAAAGTTGGTGAGCGCCGAGCCAAAGAACGCCGGGCTCAGCTTGCCGCAGGCCACGGCATCCAAGTCGAGCTCGTCGCCGGCACCATCGAGCAACTCGATGTCGTCCATCAGGTTCTTGTGGTTCTCCTCGCCGATGAGCTCGTCCATGGCGGGGTCGCCCAGCTCGGCCTCGACCTCGGCGACCTTCTTGGTGGCGTTGGCGTGGCCGTCGCCCTCAAAGGCGATAACGCGACGGGTCTGACGATCGAACACGCCGCGGAAGTTACGGCCGCTGCCGATCGGCCAGTTCATGGGATACGTGTTGATGCCCAGGACGTTCTCGATCTCTTCCATGAGCTCAAACGGATCGCGAGCCTCGTGGTCGAGCTTGTTCACAAAGGTGAAAATGGGAATGTGGCGCAGCGTACAGACCTTAAAGAGCTTTTTGGTCTGGGCCTCGACGCCCTTGGCGCCGTCGATGACCATGACAGCGGCGTCGGCGGCCATAAGGGTACGGTAGGTATCCTCCGAAAAGTCCTGGTGTCCGGGGGTATCGAGAATGTTGACGCAGGCGCCGTTGTAGGTGAACTGCAGCACCGAGGAGGTAACGGAGATACCGCGCTCCTTCTCGATGTCCATCCAGTCCGAGACGGCATGCTTGGCCGAGCTCTTGCCCTTGACCGAGCCGGCGGTCTGGATGCTGCCGGTATAGAGCAGCAGCTTCTCGGTAAGCGTGGTCTTACCGGCGTCCGGGTGGCTGATGATCGCGAATGTGCGGCGCGACGAGATTTCATCCGACAGGCTTGCCATGCGGATCCTTTCTTGCATTGAGTGCATTACGTCGTTGTAACCGCACTATTGTAGCCGCGAAATCCCGTCATAGGGCACCTATCAGGACAAATTCATCAGATGGGGCATGGGGTAGCAGTCGATGGCGGCACTCCGCAGCAGTTTGTCTCGATCTGTAACATCTAGACGGTTTTTGAACCTATACCTGTTACAGATTGAGACAACCAGGTGGGGCCCGCCAGCAAAATCTCAATCTGTAACAGGTAGCCGTCCAAATCGGTTCCAGATGTTACAGATTGAGATGAATGAACGAGCGGGCAATCCGTATTTGCCTCTTGCAGAACTGTGCATAGTGTATATATACTGTGTTTACCGGTTATATACACGTGTAGCCCAACAGCTAAGGAGCCGCTGTGGACATCATCCTATCCAATTCGAGCGATAAGCCCATCTACGAACAGATATCCTCGCAGGTCAAAGCTCAAATCCTTTCGGGCACACTCACTGCGGGAGCCAAACTCCCCAGCATCCGTGCGCTCGCGAGCGATCTTGGCGTGAGCGTCATCACCACCAAGCGCGCCTACGCCGACCTGGAGCAGCTCGGGTTTATCTGCACCGTGCAGGGCAAGGGCTGTTTTGTCGCCGAGGGCAACCAGGAGCTCTTGCGCGAAAACCAGCTCTGCCATATCGAAGAGCTGCTTGCGAAAGCGGCAAGCCAAGCCGAAGCCTTGGGCGTCACGCGCGACAAGCTGCACGAGATGCTCGACCTGGTAGCCCCCGAAACCATGCAGTAGCCATCTGCAAGAAAGGCTATACCATGCAAAACTTGCTTGAACTCAAAGGCATCTCACGCACTGTAAGCGACCGCTTTTCGCTGCGCGACGTCACGCTTGCCGTGGAGCCTGGCCAGATCGTCGGCTTTGTTGGTGCTAACGGTGCTGGCAAAACAACGACGATTCGAGCTGCCCTCGGGCTTATAAAGCTCGATGCAGGCGAAGTGTACCTGTTTGGGCAGCGCTGTGGCGCCGACGCGCCCGATGAGTCGCAACGCCATCTACGCTCCCGCGTCGGTCTTGTCCTGGACACGTGCCCCTTCCCCTCCACGCTCAAGGTGGGCCAGGTCGAGTCGCTCGTAGGCCCGGCGTACCCCACGTGGGACCGCGAAACGTTCGCCGGATTCATCAACCGATTTGGCCTCGATCCTAAGACAAAAGTCAAGGACCTCTCCCGCGGCATGGGCATGAAGCTGCAGCTTGCCTGTGCACTCAGCCACAATGCCAAGCTGCTCGTTTTGGACGAAGCCACCGCAGGCCTCGATCCCATGGCACGCGAGGAACTGCTCGATGAGCTGCTTGCCTTTGTCGCCGACGGTCAGCACAGCGTGCTGCTCTCGAGCCACATTACGTCCGACCTCGATCGCGCCGCCGACCGCGTCATCTGCATCGATAACGGCTCGATTATTTTTGACCTGCCGCGCGAGGACATTACCGACCGAGCCGGCATCGCCCACTGCACCCAAGCACAGGCCGCCGAGCTTATGGCTTGCGTCGAAGGCGCCCGTGCCGTCCATCACGCCTATAGCGTGGACGTGCTCGTGCCCAACCGTCGCGAAACGCTCGAGGCCTTTCCCGAGATTCCCTGCGATCGGGCAACCATTGATGACTATCTGCGCCTCATGCTGAAAGGGGCTTCGAAATGAAACGCGCCATTATGTCCGAGCTTGCCATCGTTCGCACGCTCGTCCCGAGCATCGCAGGTGTCGGCCTGTTCATCTTCGTCGTGCTGACCGCCGTCAGGGCATCGAATGGTGATTCCGATATGAGCGCCGCCGGCGCCTTCGCGATCAGTGCCATGTCGCCTATCATGGCCATGACGTCGCTGGCCGGGCTCGACAACCAAAACGGATGGGAGCGCTATCGGGCAACGCTGCCCATCTCACGCAAAGACATCGTCAGCGCACGCTACCTGTGCATCACTATTTTCTCGGTCATCATGACGTGCGCGGCCGTGCTGTTGAGTATCGTCGCCATCCCGATCTTAAACAGCGTGGGTATCCCCTCCACGGGAGAGACCGTCTTTGAGACCGCAATCGCCTCGGCAATATCGATGCTTTTCTCCCTCATGGCGGTGTTTTTGGTACTGCCTCTGTTCTTTCGATTTGAACACATGAAGGCGCAACGCCTATCCGTTGGTCTGTACGCCCTATACATGTGCCTTATCATGGTCACGCTAAACTCATTCAACCCCATCAGCAACCAGCTCATGTCGGTGATTGCCGGGGCGAATCCCGATCCTTCCGTTCTTGGCTTCCTGTGCGCAGGAATTGCCGCGCTGGCAACGGTCGTCCTTGGCGCTGTCAGCTGCGCCATCAGCACCAAGGTCTACCGGGCACGCAACCTATAGGCAAGCGCGGTATCATTGGACATGCGCCATAGATCTGGCGTGGTCTTTTTTGAGGAGGCGCTCAACCCGTGTCGTGGGTCGTCGCAGCATTTGCGTCAGCATTCTTTGCCGGCATCACATCCATCTTGGCCAAATGCGGCATCAAGCAGACCGACTCCGATGTCGCGACGGCCATTCGCACCTGCGTGGTGCTCGTTTTCGCCTGGGCAATGGCGGGCATTTCTGGATCCATTGGAACCATTGGCAGCATCGAACCCAGATCCTGGCTCTTTCTCGTCCTCTCGGGACTCGCTACCGGCGCTTCGTGGATCTGTTACTTTAAGGCGTTGAGCATCGGAGACGTCAATAAGGTCGTACCGGTCGACAAGATGAGCACCGTGCTCGCCGCGCTGATCGCCATCGTGCTTTTTGGCGAGACGAGCAACCTTGCGGTTAAGCTCGTGGGAACCGCCGTCATTACCCTCGGCACGTTTTTAATGACCGAGAAGCAGCAATCCGCCGGACCCGAGCAGCAGCAAGACCGGACCTGGCTCGCTTACGCCCTCGGCGCCGCCATGTTCGCAGCACTCACCTCCGTCCTCGCTAAGATCGGCATCGAAGGCGTCGAGTCAAACCTGGCCACGGCAATCCGCACCTGCGTGGTACTGGTTATGGCATGGGCAATCGTGGCAGCTAAAGGCAAGATGGGCCAAGCCGTGCACGTAGACCGCTACGAGCTCGTATTTCTCGCGGCATCGGGCATCGCGACCGGAGCATCGTGGCTGCTCTATTACTATGCCATCGCCGCAGGCCAGGTGAGCGTCGTGGTGCAGATCGACAAACTATCGATTGTCGTATCGGTACTATTTGCGCGCCTGGCATTCAACGAAAAACTCTCACGACGCAACGCCATCGGTCTCGCCCTCATCGTCCTGGGCACCGCCGCGCTCGCGATTTGGAAATAGCGCGGCCAGCAGCCGCTACATCCTCACACCTGGCTTGGGATGCCTGTACTGACCGTGGGATGCCGTGCGCTTACCGTGCGAGATGGCAAATTTGGGACAACGGTGCAGGCAACGAAGGCAGGCTGCGCACTCCGGCTTTGTCCAGACGGGAAGGCCGTCGCGCATCTCAATCGCCGCCATGGGGCAGCGCTTGGCACACAGGCCGCAGCCGATGCAGCGATCGGCATCGACGGCAAACTTGCTCGTCTGTTGCATGCGCGGCAGCCCAATTGCGTGATACGCGCACGATGCAAACAGAGGCACGCGATGGCGCATCATGTTGCCCGTGCGGCGTGCCCGCACCGCCTCGATCGCGGCATCAATCTGCGCCTCGGCAGCTCTATTGATACCCTCAACCTTTTGAGGGTCAGACAGATCGAAAACAGGCGTCCAGGTATCGGGCATCTTGACGCTCATCGCCGCATCTAACTCGAGCCCACGCTCGTGCAGCAGGTCGCGGGCAAACTTGGCCGATTGACCGGTAGTCGAACCGTACGTCGAAACATAGAACGTATAGGGGCGCTCGCCGCCCTTTGTGCCGGCAGCAACCGATAGGTCGACAGTCTTCAAAAACTCGATCATTGGCGTCGGCAAGCCCCAGGCGTATACCGGGGCGACAAACCCCAGCCGACAGGGGCCTTCCATCACAGCAAGGTGAAGGATCTCGGCATCAAAGCGCTCAATCGACATAACTTTGTCGCTTGTCGCCGCTGCAATGCGACGCGCCACATGCTCGCTGTTCCCTGTCGCGCTAAAGTACAGGATCATCTCGTACCCCTGGAATTGACTCGTGAAAAACCGCGCTACTTGCGCAGCGGCTTGGGCAGTGGAATGCCGGCGGCGATGACGGCGGCGATGATCATGCAGACGATACCCTTGAGCGGGAAGCACATGAGCAGCAGGCCCACGACCATGACCGGCTGACGCATGACGGCGCCCATCGTCGATGCTGTGCAGACGGCGACGCAAAAGACCGGATCGGCGCCGGTGAGGATGGCAAGGCCATAGCCCAGGCTCACACCCGAGAAGATAACCGGGAAGAAGTGGCCGCCGCGCCAACCAAGGTTGATGAGGGCGGGGGTCAGCATGGCCTTGACAAGACCGGTCGCGATAAGCACGCCGGCGGGAATGGTCAGATAGGTTTCCATGAGCACGTCGGCCTGGGTCTCGCCGGCAAACATGGTGTAGGGCAGGACCGTGCCGCAGATGGCGAGCGCCAGACCGGCCAGCATGGCCTTGACGACAGGGCGCTCCCCTATTGCATGGGCAAGCGCTTCGCTTGCGTGCTCGGAGACAAAGTACAGCCAGCCGCAAACGGTGCCAACCAACGCCAGCGGAATGAGCCAGGTAAGTTCCAGGTTGCCCACCTCGGCGGACTCGAACCTGGGCATGCCCATGCCGCCGCCCACAAGCTGGCCAAGCAGCAGATAGGTGCCCAGACCGCCGGCAATCGCAATGCCGTAGACCACCGTCTTTTGCGCCTTGGGCAGCTTGATGGTGATCTCGTCGGACGCGGGCTCATCGTCATTAGCGCCCTGGCCGTCAGCGCTACCGGCAAGCGGCGCCACAAAGCCAAAGACGGGCGCGGTAAAGAGCGCCGTCAGGGCAGCCTGGGTGCCTAGCAGCGTAAGCTCCCTAAACTCGGCGCCAAAGCGACGCATGCGGTCGCCGACCCAGCTGCACAGACCCGCGATGACGCCGGTCAGGCCGGCCTCCGGTCCAATGCTTCCGCCAAACAGCAGCGGCAGCAATGCCGCGAGCGAAAGCTTGCCCAGGTTGTCGTACGGGTAGCGCCTGTCTTGCTTAACCTTAGCCATCACCTGATTGAGGTCATCGGTCTTGGTGCCTGTCATCTTTTCGTACAGACCGATTAACAGGCCGCCCAGCAGGCAGACAAAAAACGGGTACGGCAAAAAGCCAAACGGGCCGCTGGCAAGCTCGGGCGAAGCGACGCCCAGCGCGCGCGGAATCTCAGTCCACAGATAGTCGATACCGTGCTCCATCGCAAAAAAGAACAGCCAGACCGCGGCACCTGCGAACGCACCGGTCACGGCAACGCTAACTAAAAACAGCGCGCGGTTTGTGGGTTTGGCAAGGTTGTCCATCGGGTCCTCCCGCGGTCAAAGTCGACATAGTTACGTTTTATTGTAGAGCGAGCGTTGCCCAGACAAGCCAACCATCTGCGCCACAAACGGCACCATTGGGAGTCATAGTGGGGCAGGCTCAAGACTTATCCGTTGATAATCGAGACAATCTCGCGCAAATCGCCGGCAAAGTAGATGCCGTGCTGGCGCCTCGGGCTCGAAAGCCCTTTATCAATCATGCGCCCGAGCAGCGCCTTGAGGTCGTTGTAGTAACCGTCCAGGTTATACAGGATGCACGGAGCACTCAGGTGCCCCAACGACACCGCGGACATAACCTCGGCAATCTCCTCGAGCGTGCCCGTCCCGCCGGGAAAGGCGATGAAAGCATCGCCGAGCTCAATCATCTTGGCCTTGCGCTCCGCCATATCACTCGTCACGATAAGGTCGTCGATACCGTCATGCTGAAACTCGGCCTCGATAAAAAAGCTCGGCTCAACACCCGTCACGTGTCCACCTGCCTCGAGTACGCTATCGGCGAGCGCGCCCATCAGTCCCGATTTGGACCCGCCGTATACCAGCGCGTGCCCGTTGGCGCCAATCCAGTTGCCCAGTTCCTGCACCGCAGGCAGAAACGCCGGGTCATTGCCGATACTGGCACCCAGATACACGGTGATATTCAAATTCAGTCCCCCTCATCGTGACGCGCGGCGCCCGTTTTAGCGCTGGCGCCGGCGATATTCGCACACGCGGCGCGACAGATCGGCGAGCTCGTCACGATCGAGCTCTTCCAAATGCTCCAGATCATCCATAAAGCGTGCCATGGTGTCCTTTTGACGCATCTTGATAAGCGTATTGCAGTAGTTCACCGCCACGCCCGTGAGCATGGCGATGTAGAAGATGCTGATGACGCTCAGAATGACGGTAATGGCGCGGGCAACCGGTGTCTCGGCCGGAATGTCACCAAAGCCGATGGTCGAGACCGTCTCAAAGCTAAACCACAGGCCATCGCCAAACGTGAGGGTCGTGGGCTCGGACAGCCAAACGGCCGTCGAGCACAGCAGATAGAAGATAAGAAACAGGCCCGTGATGCGCGCAAAGCCAGCCTGGCGCAACACGTCGGCAAGCGTCCTCAACTTGTTCATCGCGACCCCTTTTCCCAGACGCCCAATCACGTTCGCTCGGTATTGTCCCACGCCTCCCCCGCAAACGAAACTAGTCATTGGGGACGTTCTTAAATGACTAGTCAAACAAGAACGTCCCCAATGACTGCCGGGCGGGAGCGTTTAGCGGTGCAGCTGCCGACTGGGCAGGTTGAGCTGGTATCCTTATGCGGTAATGTCTCGATTCGTTAGGATTGCATGTGAGAGCTGCCACTGCCCTTCGTTCAGTTATATATCGCGCTCTGGCCATTGTGCTTGCCGCGCTTACCGTGCTGAGCGCCATCATGCCCGCCCCCGCCTTTGCCGCCGAATCCGATCAGCAGGTCAAGACGGTCCGCGTTGGTTGGCTCGTCAACAACGAGGGCTTCCAGGACGGCACCCCCGGCGAGCGTCTCTCGGGATGGGGCTACGAGTACCTCCAGACCCTGTCGTACTACACGCCCGGTTGGCGGTACGAATACGTCTCTGGCACCTTCACCGAGCTTATGGACATGCTCGAGGCAGGCGAGATCGACCTCATGCCCAACATCTCCTACTCCGAGGAACGCGCCCAAAAGCTGCTCTTTTCCTCGAACCCCGAGGGCACCGAGCGCTACTACATCTACGCCAGGCCCGACCGTGACGATTTGGCCAAGGGCGACCCCCAAGCGCTCCAAGGCCTTACTATCGGCTGCAACCCTGGCGTTATGCAAACTTCCATCGGCCAGCAGTGGCTCGCCAACGAAGGCGTCACCTGCACCTATAAAGAAATCGACACCGGCGGAGCCCTCTTTGAGGCACTTTCAGACGGTGAGGTCGACGCCATCATCATGAGCGACACTATTTCGTCGCCCGATGCATCGCCCATGTTCTACGTAGGCTCGAGCGACTACTATTTTGCCGTTCCCAAAAACCGCCCCGACTTGATGAACGACATCAATGCTGCCATGACGGCAATCGCCCGCGTCAACCCACGCTATATCGACGAAGTCAAATCTAGCTACTCGGCCCAAAACAGTGGTTCATCATCGCTCAACGGCCCCGAGGCTTCCTGGCTCAAAGCAAACGGCAACACCATCACACTCGGCTATCTTAAAAACAAACTTCCCTACTGCACGCAAAATGACGACGGTGAGATGGAAGGATCGCTCGCTTCGCTTGCAACGACGCTGCACGATAAATTTGGCATTACGGTCAAAACCGTCGCCTTTGATAGCTACAAGATGATGTCAAAGGCCCTGTCAAAGGGAAGCATAGACGTTGCGCTGCCGGTATACCGAGATTACTGGTTTGCCGAGCAAACAGGCGTTGTGCAGTCGGTATCGTTGGGGACCATGTCCCTCACCGCCATCCACACCGGCAGCAACCTGAACAAAGACCTTCAGAACATCGCCTGTACCAAATCATCGTTTGTCAACAAAAATGCACTTGAAAGTCTGTTCCCCACAGCGACCGTAACCGAATACCAATCCGACGATGAAGTGTTCGACGCCCTCAGGAAGGGAACGGCGCACTGCATCGTCGCTCCCAGTTCACGCGTAAAAACCATTGGCGACCGTCATGATCTCGAGGGCTACGAGACGGTCGAGCTCCCTGGCACCTGTGAGCTCTCGTGCTGGATTTCGCGCGGAAAGCCCGAGCTGTTGGGAATCATTAATAAGGGCATCGTCAATGCCGGCGAATCGCTCTCTGCAAGCAGTTATTCCCCCACATCATACTCGGCGCAAGAATCGGATGCGTTCCGACTTCTCTACCGCAACCGCACCATCATTGTGGCCGTCATCATCTGCATTTTGCTCACCGGCATCGTCATCCTTGTCTGGTCGCTTCAACGCGCGCAAAAGGAAAGGCTCTGTTAGACCAAGATTGACATTCCGCCCCATCGTCTTCTCGCGATTGCACA
>CABSAN010000011.1 GCA_902475785.1 uncultured Collinsella sp. | reverse complement strand
CGCCGGGCCGACTCGCTTCGGACCGGGCGCTACACCAACTTTCTCGACACTACCGGGCGGGATGGAGGAGGTGCCCCCGGAGGACTGGGAGATACCGTTCTAGGCAGCGGGCGGGCCGGCCGCGACGGCGCCGGCCCGCCCGGAGGCGGTCAGCATGAGGGTGTCGAAATTCGACAGACGTATTTGTCGATTTTTACTTGACGGAACACAACCCTACATCTGGCTCGACGCCACCTACGTCAAGTGCCGTAGGGGCGGACGGGTGGCTTCGACCGCGGTGGTCACGGCGATAGGCTGCGACGAGTCCGGCTGGAGGCGGGTGCTGGGGGTATCCGTGGTGGACACGGAGTCCTACGACTCGTGGCTCGGCTTCCTGCAGGCGCTTCGCGACCGCGGAGCCTTCGGCACCGAGCTCGTCGTATCCGATGCCCACAGGGGCCTGGTCAGGGCCATAGGCGAGGTCTTCCAGGGGGCGGCCTGGCAGCGATGCGCCGTGCACCTGATGCGCGACTGCATGCGCGAGGCCGGCTCCTGGCAGCTGAGGCGCCACGTGGGGCGCATCGTCTCCTCGGTCTTCCGCGCCAGGGACGCCGCCACCGCCGTGGCCATGTACCACGCGGCGTGCGAGATGCTGGGGGTGTGCTGCCCGAGGGCGGCGAGGGTGCTCGAGGAGGCGGAGCCCGACGCGCTCGCGTACCTGGACTTCCCGCCGTCGCACTGGAAGCGCCTGCGCACCAACAACGTGCAGGAGCGCGCCAACAGGGAGATAAAGCGCCGCTCGCGCGTGGTGCAGGTCTTCCCGTCGGAGAGTTCGCTGCTCAGGCTCGTGGGCGCCGTCATGTGCGACCAGGCCGAGACATGGTCCGGCTCGCGCTACTTCTCGGAGAGGAAGATGGCCGAGATGCATGACGCCGCGTTCAGAATGGGTGCCGCGGGCGAGCACGACTGGGCGGAGCTGGAGAAGACGGCCAGGAAGATGATCGAATCCAGCCTGGAACTTGCCGACAGCGTGGAGGCGGCCTAGGATAACAACTAATTCCGGATATCGGACACAGGGGCCGCAAGGGCCCTTACACCAACTTTCTCGACACTACCCGGCCAGCAGACTAAAGTCTTGAAATAAAAAACAGACTGAGCAGAGCTCAGTCCGTTTTTGTTTTTTGGTGCTCCATGGCGGATTCGAACCGTCGACCTTGGGATTAGAAGTCCCCTGCTCTATCCAGCTGAGCTAATGGAGCGAACAAGATTAGATTATAAACTAATTGAATTGATCGCGATACGCATTACACACGTCGTCGACGGGCCCATCCATACGAAGATCGCCTTTCTCAATCCACACGGCACGCTGGCAGATTCGCTCAACCTGTTCCATCGAGTGAGAAACAAACAGAACTGTCACATCACCGGATTCAATAAAATGTTGAATTCGCCTTTCGCACTTTTCCTGGAAGAACACATCACCAACCGATAGCGTTTCATCAACAATCAAAATATCAGGCTCGGTAATCGTAGCAATTGCAAAGGCGATACGTGCCACCATACCCGAAGAAAAATTCTTTAGCGGCATATCGACAAAATCATTAAGCTCAGCAAAATCGATGATCCCATCGAAGTTTGCATCGATAAATTCCTTGGTATATCCGAGAAGTGAGCCGTTAAGGTAGATATTCTCGCGAGCCGTCAGCTCCGGGTCAAAACCGGCACCAAGCTCGATAAGCGGAGCAATGTTGCCATGAACCCTGACCTCGCCTTCGCTCGGCTCAAGAACGCCAGCAATGATCTTAAGCATAGTGGATTTGCCGGATCCATTCGTTCCGACCAGACCAACGACCTCGCCCTGATGAACTTCGAATGAGATGTGTTTAAGTGCCCTAAACTCCTCAAAAAAGAGTTCGTGTTTCGCAAGCTTTATAAAATACTCTTTAAAGCTACCCAGCGACTCAGAAGCCATATTAAAGACCATAGAGACATCTTTAACTTCAACCGAAAGAGGCTTCTTCTCATAGTCAACCGAGGGCATAGCACCCGCTTGAATAACTCCAGACATACTATTCCCCTAGATATAAAGAATAAACTTATGCTCGCTCTTATGAAATACTGCATACCCTATAACCAGTGAAAGGACTGCCCATAGGACGCAAAAAACCAATACCTGTGTGGAAGGATTGCACTGAAACAGGAAGATATCACGCATGAAAGTCAAATAGTTATACATGGGGTTCGCATACATTAGAACCCTAAGGATATGTGGCATTCCGGCAATAAAATCTGTAGTCCAAAAAATAGGAGTAAAGTACGTCCAGGCGGTAATCACAACGCTCCAAAGATGGATCACATCTCTAAAGAAAACTGCAAGGGCAGAAAGCGCCAGACCAATACCCATGCAAAACAACATTAAAAGAATCAGACACACCGGAAGCCAAACAAGATGCCATGTGGGCACTACACGGAACCACAACATGACTAAGGCAACAGCAACAAGCGAAAAAGCAAAATTTACCAAGGCAAACAAAGCCTTTTGAACGGGAAATACCCAGCGATGGACTTTGACCTTCTTTAACAATGACGCTGCAGCAAGTATCGACGTCATGGCCTGCGATGTGGAATCGGACATAACGGCGAAAGTAACATTACCAACAATTAAGTAAAGCGGATACATCTCTGGCGTAATAGAACCATTTCGGCCCTGGGCAAAAATCGTCGAAAAAACGACCGCCATCACGATCATCATAAGCAAAGGATTAAGCACTGACCACGCGACGCCAAGAACGCTACGACGATATTTCAGCTTAAAATCCTTGGTAACTAGCTGTTTTAGGATATAAAAATCCTTTTGAATATCATTGGCCGCGTGCGATTGAATACTCTTCGCACCAACGCGGCCATCCATGCTATTCGCCACAAACGACTCCTTAACAACAATATCATGTCGAGAGAGAAGTATATCCTCCCGTAGCTCGCAGAATGAACGGGCCCCTAAAAGAGGGGTATTAACCCATACTTTATCTAAAGAAAGGCATGGAGCGTGCGCTCCATGCCTCGAAACAGACTCGGCTACTTCTTTCCCTGAACAGCTCTACCAATAGATTTAAGAACTTCACGCCGCGCAGAGCCAACGGGACATAACGGGTCAACTATTTTACGCAGCGGGCTGGTTTCAGAAACGGCCTTTTCGTGCATCAACAGCGGTGTGTCAGCTGAAGAACCGGATCCAACAAGCAAAGCAAGAAGCTTCTCATAGAAAGGTGTCTCACGGGCATACTTCCAATACAGCTGGCTACGATCGCAATAAGCGAACTTCCATGGCTTTTCAAACCCGGCATAGTGCACAATCCGCTCATGGCTACGCGAATCATTAAATGCATCAAAAACCTGGTGAGGAGCATAGCTGAACACGTTTGCGATGCGATTGCCACAATCAATCATAACGTTCCAGTCATAGTTAAGCCAGGTAACGCGCCCTTCGCAATGAGCATTCAACACATCCTGGTCGTTATAAATAAAACGATCGTCAGAAGCAAATTCGAGCCACTCTTCAATCGTGTGAAGACTCCGCATTTCACGCGTGTTAAGCAGCAGAACACCGGCCTGGAAGTAATCATAGGGGTTAGTCATCCCTAGTACCGTCTTGGCATACTTTAAACGCTCACCATTTTTCATGTTTAAGTTGCCTAGGAAATCGATATCACGTGTTGCGCCGAGCAGGTTAGTACCGAGTTCGGTTTCATACAGCTCCGAAACGTCACCCTTAACAATAAGATCAGAATCAAGATAAAGGACTTTATTGTAGTAAGGCAATAGCTTCTGAATAAGGAAGCGATAATAAGTCTCAACACTAATATGCGGATTATTTGTAGTCAGCTCATATCGATCGATGATGGCAGAGACGCTGCAGAACCTCACACCGGCGTGAGGGAAAGCCCCAAAGAAGCTCTTCATACGAGCTTGGTTTTCCCCATTGATATCACGATGCAGCACGACGATATCGTAGCGATAGTCTGTAGAAGCATTTGCAAGCATTGAATAGATTGTGGTCGTAAGCATGGGGACATAATTATTGTCCGAGGCAAAGACAACAGGGATTATGGGGCGGGGATCGCCAGAAAGACGCGGAAGACCGAGTTCGCCATGATAATCTGGCTCAGTAAAGTGAACACACTGCAGCTCGGCAGTTTTCCAACCCTCACCAACACGCTCATGATGAAGCAAATAAATATTCAAGAGCCTTTCAGCAAGGTGACCGGGTGTGCGCAGGCCTTCCTTGCTGTATTTCGACATGTCTGTCGTATTAACAAACTCTTCGAGAATCGGGAATAACCACTCGCAATATGCGTTAAAAATGGCCCGCTTCATGATGAACATGTTGCAGAAGCGCGCGGTGTGCCCTTTGAGGAAAGCCTGAGCATCCTCAAGATACTCAGGATGCTGTTTACCGAGAATGGAAACGACTTTATCAAGATCCTCGACAAACAATTTGTCGGCAAGATCGTATTGCTTGCGAATGGTTGCAGAAGACCCGCAGTAAGGACGAATATCCTTACGCTCGGTCGTAATCACGTCAAATTCTTTCACGTATTTACGGACGCTATCGTCGTCAAGACAATACTCAGCCTGAGATTTAGCATCAATATAGGCGTCCATCACCTCGCCATAAAGATTTTCCTCATGGCGTTTTCGAGCAAAATCAAAATAGCGACGATAGTGACAAAAACCAACATAATCGCTGTCGGTATTCTTCCAAGCCCAATACTGCGTAGTCAGTTCGCAATACATAGGGTTTTGATCAGAAATATTCTCGCCGTCGTTATCCTGGAATGCCCAGTGGAAAATATCACTTCGAGATGAACAGCCGACCTGAACAGGCTGGAATAATTCGCTGTCGAACAAATCGACTCTTTTATGAGTTGATACAAAGATCCGGATATCCTGTTTCGCGCAACAACGCTTTTTTGCCCTCTCTTCAACTTCGCAAATATGAAGCTTGGCAGCATCAGCGAAATCCATAAGGCGATTGGAAACAAAATAATCTGTACCTGCCATTGATTTGGCCTCGCGATACCAAGTCCTTAATGTTTCTACCGAAACATCGCCACTGTCATTTACCCACTCCGCATAAGCTGCATCACGAGTCAGGCGCATAACTTGTTCAGCAACTTCCAAGTCACCAACCACGGAAGCCGCTTTTTTAGCTGCATCGATTTTATTGGAATTATCTACGCGAACAAACCAATCGTTAAATAGAAGATCCATCAACTTTGTCTTACCGCCACTAAAGGCCACAGACAAATCAAACTTATTGAAATTCTCGGAGAATTCTGCCATATGTGTCACAGAACTCCAGAAGCCCTGAGTGCTCCGCAGGAAAGAGTCGGGCGACATCTTGGACCCTGAGTTAACTCCGCGACCCAAATAATACTTAAGCCCGACAATATCGTTACAGGTAAGCTGAGAATCTGCCTCTGCAAGAGCAACAAAACATTCGTAACCGTCTTGAGCGCGACCCATCCTATCGTTTGTCATATCGGAGAACGCTCGTTTAAAGTAACGGGCGTCATAAGCACGTTGTGTGATGCGCCAATCTTGGCGATAACCAGCCTCGCTGCTGAATGCAGCGTTACAGATATCCGAACCGTTCAAAGGCTCAATATCACGATTTACATAGGACTCAAATTCAATACGTTCTTGCTCAGATACGCCCGCATTTACAACCTTAATCCCAAAATGGTAGATGTCTGCAGGATGAGCAAGAGAATAGTCATTGAGCTCTGAAAGAAAGCCGGGCTCAAGTTCGTCATCAGAATCTAAAAGAATAATGAGATCGCCAGAGCATTGTTCGACAGCAGATTTGCGGCCAAGATGAACGCCCTCGTTGTGCGATTTAATAATGGGCTTAACACGGCTATCGCGCTCGGCGTAGTCTTTAAGAATTGAAGCAGTATTATCAGGACTGCCGTCGTCGACAATAATCAATTCAAAATCAGCAAAAGACTGATGCAGCACGCTATCGATGCAGGCAGGCAGGTATTCCGCGTCTTTATAGGAAGAAACACAAATAGAAAAACGAGACAAGACTACGCTCCTAATCATAAGTGAGAGCAAACACGAATCAGCATAATGCAGCTTGGCTAAAGCTAATCCATGAAAAATTGGAAACATAAAATAGGCGGTGTCCAGTCGTTCAAAACGAATCGACCAGAATAATGCTCAGAGATGCCAAGAGGATCAAGCTCTAACTGTGTATCAATTGAAATAAGTTCCTTCGAATTTCAACTAACATGGCGTTAATAGACAAACACAAAAATAAAGAGAAAATAATCTCCACCCAGTGATTAACGAATGGCACAGAACCCAAAACACCAAGTATCGAAACGTGAAACATATAAACGTTTCCACTTGACTCGCCCAAATATTTGAAAAAACTACCCAAGAGGGAGCCTTCTCTTGCGATTTGAGTCATCAGAAGGATTAAACAGAATGCAATAAACGAATCAACCATTAAGTTCAATTTAAAACGCGCAACGCACAATCCCAGGAGAACGATGCCGGCAAGTGGATATTTATAAGTGTTACGGCACTCCAAAAACTTAACAAATAATCCCCTTTTACATGCAGTCATTCCCAACACAAATGCAAAAATATAAAACAATTCTCTGTCGGTATGCATATTAGGGTCATCAACGATGAGATAAACCAGCCAAGGCGTATAAGCAACAAGTAGCAGGATGCAGTTAGCGAGCTTTCCCTTCGAGATGACCATATAAAAAAACGGCGCAAGCACATAGCAGCATATAGCAGCACCCAAATACCACCACGCTCCACATAGCGTAGGTGAGCTAAAGAATTCTGAGGCCAATCCGAACATGTCTTTTACCAGAAACAGAAGAAATCCAAAACCCTTACCGTAAACTGATATAACCGAAACACCGACGCAAACAGAAACTAACAGCGAGAATAAGTACATCGGGATAAAAGACGACCAGAACTTACGCAACCGATTGCAAATAGCAGCGGCCATATTGGAAAAAGACCCATCTGTCTTGCTCAATTTAAAACAGATGCCGTAACCTGACAGGATCATAAAAATAGAAACGCATGATTTTGCAGAAGTAGCCAATACCTGTGAAATAGATAGCTGAGCAATAGGTAAATTAACCCCCGGATTATTGGGAATAATATGGTGAACAAAAAGCAATATGAGCGCCAGGCCCTTAGCACATGACGTCATTGTTTTGGTAAACCCAAGCGAATGAGCAGGCTGATTAATCTCGGTTGGCATCTTTACCCTTACGTACATATGAAACGATAAGTGGAAACAACTTCACGGCAAGCAGAATTGCAATAGCCACAAAGAACAGAGTCAATCCCAAGCGATAGGTGGAATCAATATATTTAAGAGTGACAGTATGTTTTCCATGTCCAATTTTAATTGAAGTAAAAGCCAAGTTTGCTAAATGGGTATTCACCTCAGTGCCATCAACAAAAGCCCTCCAATTAGCAGAATAAGGAATTGGTGCAAATAAATAACCTGCGCTTGGAGCGTCAATGGAAACGGACAGCTCATCATTGGTAAATGAAATCACCGAACAATTTGCTTTGTTCCTTTCGTTACAAGAACTTAGATAGTGATCAATATATTTATCGGGAACTGCCTCAACCCATATATTGCTTAACTCGGCATCATCGGCACAGTTGACACCAACGATAGAAATCTCAACCTTGTTGTAATGATTATTGCTGAATGGAATCCTTACAGATTCATCGCCAGCAGCGAGATACACCGGCAAAACATCCTCAGAATCATCTTGAGAGTTATAAAACTTTGCAACGATCGAGACGCTACCACTCGTTGTAGCCGACGCATGAAACTTAAAATTCAATGCGATACATCCATCGAAATCCTGAATATCAAATTGCGAAGACTTCGAGACGGTTACATTGTTTGGTGAAGATCCGATGCAGTCTCCATAAGTCAGTGCCTCATGATTTTTCTCAACAATGGTTTTACCTTCAGCAGACTTAGAATCGTCTAACACCAACGCATCCAGAAGAAGCGCTCCTCTATCAGAACGTTCAGACTTATAGAAATCAGAGTCGCTGATTACACTTGATGCGGAGTAGAACGAAATCGGCTGAATTGAATTTTGATTCTCATATACTTGGTAATAACCATCACTATTTAAATTGGTATAACCAAATGGGCTGATATAGCTAATGTCAGGGTTTGAGTAAACCGAGTAGCCCACTCCAAGCATCGCGTTCAGACTAATATCAGAAAAGCCATAGGTATATCGCGAATAGCCCAGCTGCTCGATATAATCGTTGCCAACAGCAGACATAAACTCCGTAACAGCGGAAGAAGTGCCAACCCCTCCAATATAAGATTCAGTTCCCATATATGAATTTGCCATAGGAGCGGTCAGCATTTGAGTTTGAAAATCAATCCTAGCTGGCTGTTTTATCGCATATTCGGAAATCGTGTCGCGCAAATCAGTATTGAAGGAATCCCAATACTGCTGTTTACTGACTGTCGGAACATCATTAACAAGCTGATATCCACCGAACAATACAGATGCAACCGATATGAAAACAATTAAATAGTTAAAGAAAGACGAATGGCGAAGGAAGCTGACTAATAAAAATACCAAAATTGCGAACAAAGAAAAATAGAGCAGAGCGTGTTTATTCACGTTAAATTCAAGGAAAGCGGCAGAGACAATCGTGACCACGAATGCAGCGCAGATCCAGACAAATACTTGAATGGCATTGTTCCCATTGAGTAGATTTTCAAAGCCGATGGCTCCGCATAAGGCGAGAACGAAAATAACCCAAACCGATGACATTCGGAAATCAAATGAGCCAACAGCGCCGCCGCCGAGCAAGAACCTAAAAACATCAAGACAAACATAAGCGGCCACGGAAATTAATAGCACCGAAAGCCAGCAACGACGAGCTCTAGTCTGGCCCTTAAAGCAAAAAGGCAGGCATACAACCGCAGCAACACTTGAAGAATAGAAAGCGTTGCCCAAAAAACCAGATGGACTCGAGCATTCACTCATAAATCCAAAAGAAGTACTCGAGATGAAACCCAACCATTGTTCAGCAAGAATTTGTGGGTTAGATAAAAGGGATATCGAGTTAACCGCTAGGTTACCACCAGAATCTTTAGAGACACGGGCGCTGTCTAAATAGGTTGAGATATTTGGAAGAAGGGAAGGCGCAGAAATGGCAATGCCCATTACATAAAGGAAACCCAAATTTGCAAAGCAATGAATATAGGACCTGTAGCACTGACTTTTACCAAAATAACCTAAATAAAAAGCTGTAAACATAACCAAAATACATGTATATAGAACGAGTCCATATACACTTAAAGTCATGATTATTAAAGCAAGCGTAATTGGAAATGCAACGAATTTCTTTTTATCGTGCAGCACCCTTGCAACAGCCCAAAGAAATGCCGAGAGCAAAGTTACTTCCAGCGTATAGGCAGTCCATGCACAAAGCGCCAGCATCCTGCCCGAGAATGCAATGCCAAAACCGAATATAAACTTCGTCTGATATCTACAATTAAAATAACCCAAAAACAAGTAGAAAAACGAGCCGGCGAGAAGGATCTTAGCAATCTGGAATATACACATCATCCTGGGTAAGTTATCCCTACCGAACCATGAAACGATGTACTCCGGGTTAAATAATTGTACAGTCGTTCCACCTAAAAACTGTGACGCATTCCAGGTAGAATAATTTAACTGAGAAAATCGATCAGCCGCATTTAGAAAAAAGGGTACAGACTGGCCAAAGCTGTCAGAACCATAATCTACATAGATTAGATAACTACCCCCAAATAAATATCGAGCGTAGAGAAAGACGGAAACAAGGGTAAGAAGCAATAGATAGAATAAAAATAGGGAGCACGATTTATGCCTCAGACAGAACTCATAAACCTTTCCAAATGCATGAAACCTAGACATAGCTAATGAATTATTGACCATTACGTTGATATTTCTCCTCGGTCGCAGCCTTTGCCTGACGCCACCAGCTCTCATTTTCAACATACCATTTAATAGTTCTTTTCAGACCAGCGGCGAAATCAGTATGCTGTGGTTTCCAACCAAGCTCTCTACGAAGCTTTGAACTATCGATGGCATAACGCCGATCATGGCCGGGACGATCAGCGACCCAGTCAAAATCATCAGCATCCCTGCCCATGGCCCTAAGAATCATACGCAATACTTCTATATTGCTCTTCTCACCATCGGCGCCAATAAGATAGGTTTCTCCGATTCTTCCCTTGGTTAAAATATCCCAAACAGCCGAAGAATGGTCCTCTGTGTAAATCCAATCGCGTACGTTTTCGCCTGAACCGTACAGCTTGGGACGTCTTCCATCAATAATGTTTGTAATTTGCCTTGGAATGAACTTTTCGACATGTTGATAAGGGCCGTAGTTATTGGAACAGTTCGAAATGGTGGTACGTAAACCGTACGTACGGGTCCATGCTCTGACCAGCATATCCGAGCTAGCTTTTGTTGAACTGTAAGGCGAGCTGGGACGATATGGAGTTTGCTCGGTAAATCTTGCCGGATCGTCTAGGGCAAGATCGCCATATACCTCATCAGTCGAGACGTGATGATAGCGAATATTATACTTGCGAACTGATTCCAGTAAACGATAGGTTCCCTCAACATTAGTTCGTAGGAACGGAAAGGGATCATTAATCGAATTGTCGTTATGTGATTCCGCGGCATAATGCACAATTGCATCATGCCCGGGAATTAGTTCATCAAGCAATGCCGAATCACAGATATCACCGACGACAAGCTCAACCCTATCCTTAGGCAAGGAGGCAATGTTCTCCGGATTACCGGCATAGGTAAGTTTATCGAGAACAGTGACATGAACTTCAGGGTGATTATTAACAACGTAATGAACGAAGTTAGATCCAATAAAGCCACAGCCACCTGTAACAATTATATTTTTAGGTTCAAAAGGAATGCACATGCTAATTAACCTGTTCTTCATCTGCAATTGAAATTAAATAACGACCATAATCGGTCTTTTTCAGCTTCTCACCAAGTGTTCGAAGCTGATCGGAATCAATAAACTTGCGGCGGTAGGCTATCTCCTCTATGCATGCAATGAAGTAACCTTGACGGCTCTGCACAGCTTCAACGTACTCAGCCGCCTTTAACATGCCCGCAGGAGTTCCAGTATCAAGCCAGGCCATCCCACGACCCATAAGCTCGACAGAAAGCTCCCCACGCTCAAGATATGCGTTATTGATACTGGTTATCTCAAGCTCGCCACGTGATGACGGCTCAACCTTGGATGCAAAATCAGAGACCTGACCGTCATAGAAATACAGACCTGGCACGGCATAATTGGACTTTGGATCACTAGGCTTTTCCTCAATTCCAACAACCTTATGGTCTTCATCAAATTCGACTACGCCAAACGCGCGTGCGTCTTTAACAGGGTAGCCAAACACAACGGCCCCGCCCTTGTTTTCTACAGTCATACGGGCGTTTGATAAAATACGGGTCAAATCCTGACCATGGAACATATTATCGCCAAGAACCAAAGCGCAAGGCTCCCCCGCAAGGAACTCACGACCAATCGTAAAGGCCTCCGCTAGACCCCTGGGCTCATCTTGCTGAGCATAGCAAATCCGCATTCCCAGCAAAGAGCCATCCCCGAACAAATCCTTAAATGCAGGCAAATCCCTAGGTGTAGAAATGAGCAGCACCTCACGAATTCCTGCGAGCATCAAAACTGACAAAGGATAATAAACCAACGGTTTGTCATAAATAGGAAGCAATTGCTTATTAACAGACTTGGTAATGGGGTGCAAGCGAGTGCCTGAGCCTCCGGCCAATATAATGCCCTTCATATGCCCTCCTAGAATCAGTCGAAACAAAACCAATAATAGATGTTAACAACACTTTGCTACAATTAAGGCAATTCTTTTTCCGTAGCCCACACCCGGTACAGCCCAACGACCGTCAAGATCTTCGAGACACGGAGCGATTCCACGGTCGACCTTATTAAAACGGGGGTCAACGCATACAGTATTCAGAGGCTCGGATGAGGCGTACGCCTTCAAATGCTGCACCTGCGCACGCAGCCCAATTCGAACGTTATCAAAAGCCACGCCAGCTGCAGATGTATTTATTGCGCCAATGCCACCAAAATTGCATTGTTCTGCTTTTACGCTGCCGCCAAATTGAAGCCAGCCCGTTTCAAGCATTGCTTGGGCAAACAGGATCTCTGCCTTAACACCTTCAGCATTCGCTTCCTCTAATACTATCTGGCAAAAGTCATTAATAGTTGTTGCACCTTTCGATGCATAAATAGTCGGATAGGTATGCCCAGTGGACTTAAATAGAGAAACCATGCTCGAAACCGTTGCAGCAGACTTACCCATAATGGGCGTGCCCAAAGTTGTACACGCCACGAGGTCGGCGTCGGAGAAGGGCGACCAGGACGATCCGTTCCAGGCCTGGACCAGGAACTTGTAGGAAGTGCCGTTCGAGAGGCCCTTCACGGTGTAGGACTCCTCGGCGCAGTCGAGCGTGTAGGTCTTGTAGCCGGACCCCTGGCGGACGGCGACCGCGTAGCGGGTCGCTCCTGGCACGTGGCCCCAGGTGAGCTCGACCGACCTGTCGCCGGCCTTCGCGGAGACCTTGGGCCTGACGGTGCCCGAGGGGGCGGCGGAGCACAGGTAGCCGTCGGCGGTCGACGACCAGGACCCGTCGACCCGGGCCTGGACCAGGAAGCGGTGGGTAACGCCGTTGGCGAGGTCGGAGACCTTGAAGGAGGTGCCCTTCTCGTCGAGCGTGTAGGTCCTGTACGACCCGTCCGCGAGCCTCTCGGCGACGGCGTAGCGCTCGGCGCCGGCGACGGCCTTCCAGGAGACGGTGACCTCACCGTCGCCGGTCGCCTCGGCCTGAGCCTCGGGGGCCCTGGGGTCCGACGGGCGGCACGCCACGAGGTCGGCGTCGGAGAAGGGCGACCAGGACGATCCGTTCCAGGCCTGGACCAGGAACTTGTAGGAAGTGCCGTTCGAGAGGCCCTTCACGGTGTAGGACTCCTCGGCGCAGTCGAGCGTGTAGGTCTTGTAGCCGGACCCCTGGCGGACGGCGACCGCGTAGCGGGTCGCTCCTGGCACGTGGCCCCAGGTGAGCTCGACCGACCTGTCGCCGGCCTTCGCGGAGACCTTGGGCCTGACGGTGCCCGAGGGGGCGGCGGAGCACAGGTAGCCGTCGGCGGTCGACGACCAGGACCCGTCGACCCGGGCCTGGACCAGGAAGCGGTGGGTAACGCCGTTGGCGAGGTCGGAGACCTTGAAGGAGGTGCCCTTCTCGTCGAGCGTGTAGGTCCTGTACGACCCGTCCGCGAGCCTCTCGGCGACGGCGTAGCGCTCGGCGCCGGCGACGGCCTTCCAGGAGACGGTGACCTCACCGTCGCCGGTCGCCTCGGCCTGAGCCTCGGGGGAAGGAACCAATTTACAAGTTAAATAATCGTCAAACGTAAAGGTATTCCAACGACCGTTGGCATAAGCCTGGACGAGGAATGTATAAGTCTTCCCATTTTCGAGCCCACCGATTTCATAGGAAGTTCCAGCGCAATCATACGTATAGGTATTAAAGCTGCCGTCGCTCTTGCACAGAGCAATCGCATACTTAGATGCATTGGGGACTGAATCCCAGCTCAACTTGATTTTACCGTCACGCATCTCGGAAACCACCGGATCAGGTTTGGCTTCTTTCGAAAGGCCGAACTGGTCAGCAATAGCCAGAGCATCTGCCTGACCCATTTTTTGAAGGTATAGCGAATTGGCCAAAAGTCCGGCATCATAACTATTGTCAATGAAACCATGTTCGACCAAAACTGCAGGAATGCCATATTGTCGGCAATTTCTTATGACGGAAAGGCTATCGGCGTTGCTTCCGTCAGGATAATAAAGCTGCGTGCCATTTAAATCGTAATAATCATTTTTTGTGCCACGGTTAACAAGACCAACAGATGCAAGCCTGTTCAAAACATCTTGACCCAGAGACTCTCCAAGTTCATTAAATGAAGAATACCAGCTAGCTTGCCTCGGAATCCAAATTTCCGCTCCGGTACCACCGCCTGAGTTGATATGAAAACTCATGAACAAAGTGGCATTATTGTCTCTTGCAATTTGGGCGCGAGCAATTAGTTCGTTTGTAGTGTTGGCAACACCAGTAACGGAAGCGTCAGAATCTCGTGTCATAATAACTCGAACGCCAGCGTACTTCTGTAGTTCGTCGCGGCAATATCGTGCAATTTGCAGCGTAAGATCTTTCTCACGAAGACCGTTGCCCACAGCGCCGGAATCCCAACCGCCATGGCCAGCGTCTAAAACAAAGACCCAATTGCGCGCCCGTACAGAATTCTCCGAAATGGCATTGACAGCGGATTCCAACGAATCAAACGAAGCACCCGCGCCGTCAGTAAACACGGACTCAAGCTGGTCATCCGAGCCGCTATCAGACCGCAGCCGATACGGTGCAGCTACTTCGCCGACGCTAAAACTCTGATCAGAAATATCCTCAGGAAAAATACTGGTTGCTCCAGAGGCGTACTCCACTTTAAGCAAGGAATAAACGCCAGTGCAAGAGATGCTCGAAGAGAAAAGATATGTGCCGTCAACGCTGGAAGTTACATCAAATCGAACAAGTGCTTCAGACGTCGTATTTGCACAATATAGCGCCACGGGCTCATCCAGCGGCGTTCCGTCAAAACCCAACGCAACTCTTTGCGTATCTCCGAGGTCAACGTGACTCCTCTCGACATAAATAAACGAGAGGTTATTTATGTCCGAGCTATCAGCAAAAGCGTTAACAGGATGAGTAATAAACAGAAAAATAAGTGACACAGCAAAGATTGCTGTCAACAAATAGTGCTGGATACTCTTTTGCATAAACAGTCCTTAAAAGAAAAAGGCGGCCAGAAGCCGCCTTTTAATTTCTATCGAGTGGCGTAAAAAGAAAGAACAGAGTTAACAACATGATGTCTATCGGCTTCGCTTAGGCCATAGTACATTGGCAACCTGACAAGCCTATTGCTTTCAGAGGTAGTAAACCTATCTTCCCCTTCAAAGCGACCAAACATCTTGCCTGCAGGCGCATCATGCAAAGGAATGTAATGAAAAACAGCCTGGATATCGTGTTCCTTAAGGTAAGAGATAAGGTCACCGCGTTCCTTAAGATCCTTGCACTTAATATAGAACATATGTGCGTTATGCTCACAGCCCTCAGGTATATAAGGGAGCTCGATCTTACCAGCATCCGCAAGCGGCTTTAGAGACTCATTATAAAAATGCCAAGTCGAAAGTCGGTTCTCATTAATTTCGTCAGCATGCTCTAACTGGGCCCAAAGATAAGCCGCGTTCATATCAGAGGGCAAGTAGCTGGATCCACGATCTACCCACGTGTATTTATCAACCTGACCCCTGAAAAAGCGCTGACGATTAGTGCCCTTTTCACGAATTATCTCCGCTCGGTCGCAATAACGCGAATCATTAATCGAAAGCGCGCCACCTTCACCCATTGAATAGTTCTTAGTTTCGTGGAAACTATAGCAACCAAAATGACCAATGGTTCCGAGGGCCTTGCCCTTATACGTACTCAGAACACCCTGAGCCGCATCCTCTACGACAAGCAACTTGTTGCGATCGGCGATGTCCATAATTCGATCCATGTCACACGCAACACCGGCATAATGCACGGGGACAATTACCTTGGTTTTCTCCGTTATTGCCCTTTCGATGGCATCAGGATCAATATTCATCGTTCCAGGACAGACGTCGACGAACACCAAGCTTGCGCCAACCATTTGAAACGCCGTAGCAGTGGAAGAAAAAGTGAAGCTCGGCAAAATGACCTCATCGCCAGGATGTAGATCACAAAGAATCGCAGCAAGCTCAAGTGCGCTTGTTCCACTCGTAGTTAGTAAGATTTTCTCGGAATCAAAGCGCTCCTCAAGCCACTTACTACACTTCTTGGTAAAGGGGCCATCACCGCAAATCTTATGATTTACAGCGCACGCTTCACGAACGTATTCCATTTCGGTGCCAACATACGGAGGAATATTAAAGCAAATCATATAGCAGCTCCAAATGAATAGATAGAAATTCCAAGCAGAATAAGAAGCAGTGAAGCCCATTTCCGCGGAGACATTTTCTCATGAAAAATAGTAATTCCGAATAATGTCACATATATATAGCTCGTCGCCTCTAAAAGTGGCCCCATTGAGAGAGGAATTCCTTTGTAAGCAAATATCGATAGAAATGTCGTGCAGACAAACAGAGCATATGCGCTAATTACTAGAGGATTTAGATACTCTCCCACCTTGCTGTCATAGGTCTTAAGAGCGGCCTTCTTTAACATAACTTGAGATATAGCGCTAATAAAAACACCGAGGAGCAGTAGCAATGCGTATCGAAAATCCACAGTATCACCCCTTCTAAACAGCTTCGGAATCTGAAAGGGCAAACAAAGCAACACCGATTAACACAATAATGCCTCCGGCAACTTGGAGAAAGCCAAGATGCTCCTTAAAGACAATTACACCCCACACCATGCCCCATACAACTGTAACGGCGCGATTGGCGTAGGCTGTCGTTAATGGCAGTCGTTTAATAATTTGTTGCCAACAAATAGCATAAATGCCAAGCAGCATGATAATTCCGGCATAGCAGACACAAAAACCGAAAGATAGAAAAGGATAGCCCGCCGCAAACTTACTTAAGATACCGCTACAGGAATACAGAACCAGTAGCAGGTGAAGCGCTAAGAAAACACGTCCATTTTTCAATTTCTATACACCTCGCTTCGGCAAGTACTTTTCCAAATTGTCGATCGAATCTGAAGTCAGGATATAGAAGCCGTATCTGCTGCCGCTATCGACAATTTCATGCTCCATGTCATTGTCCACAGAACTTCGCTCGACCCTCACAGACCTATCGCATTCTGCTTGTCGAAGCATCGCTAAGTCTTCGCCATCAAAAATAAATCGAATCATGGCGCATTCAGGATGCTCAGAGACACTCAGATCGGGCTCATGCCCGGTGGCAACAGAAATAACTGCACCCAAGAAATCAAAGCCCGTTGAAAGCTCTACGAGATCGCTACCAATGCAGTCGCCACCCATACGGCTACCAATTTCAACAATACGAATATCCTCATTCTCATTAACCAAAATCTCCGAATGAGAAGCGCCGTATTCAACTCCTAGCGAATCCAACGCGTGAGAAACAACTTGGATAATTCTAGTACGCAAAGAATCAGAAACGGGAGCCGGCTGAAGGTGACCGGTCTCAATAAAATGCGGCGATCCAGTTGTAAACTTTCTCGTCAATGCAAGAAAATGATGTTCGCCCTTCCAGGAAATGAACTCAACGCTATATTCAATGCCAGTAAAAAACTCTTCAACGACACATGCCTTTGAAAACGAGACATCGATTGCGGAACGTACGGCATCCTCAAGCCCTTCAGAAGACTGAAGCTTGGTGATGCAACGGCTGCCAGACCTGTCAACAGGCTTAACAATTATTGGATAATTCAGGTCAAGAATATCGACATCCGACACATCAGATACCTGATAGCTCTTGGGAGAGGGGTCTCCGTTCTTGAAAAATGCCTCACGCATTAAATGTTTATTCGTTGACGCCTTAATACACTCTAGAGAATTAGCACACAGGTCAAGTTTATCAGCGACTTTAGACACAGTTATATTACCGAGGTCTGTACCGATAGAACAAATTCCGTCAACGCCGATCGATCTGCATTTCTCAGCAATTTGATCAATTTCGGTAATACTAATTGGATAGAAATAGTCAGCAGTTCGCTCGCCAATATCGCCGCATTCCCATGCGAAGACATGCGTTTCAAAGCCAAGTTGTTTGGCCTTAAGAATCAATGGATTTTGGAAATCAGACGCACCGATAATAGCGAGCTTTTTCGACATCTTTACTTCTCCCAATTGGCCGAAGAATTCTTTTCAAGATCATTCCAGCGGCCGCTTTCCATCTCAGCCTTATAATCAAGCATCATCGAATAATAGTCTCTATAAGCTGGAACAAAGCCGAAATCACGCTCAGCCTTACCCATATCGAATAAAAATGAAGGGGTGTTGTTCTTGAGCTCCGGCCTGTAAACGATTTTCGATTTAGAGCTATCGCCAAATACCTCGATGACCGCACGAGCCTGATCTTCAAGCTCCAAAGGAACCCCGCTTGTCATGTTATAAAGCCCATGCGTTGAATCGCTTTCCAAAGCCATTCGATATGCTCGAGCAACATCCTTCACATAGATAATGTCTCTTGAGATATGAGGGTCTCCCCATATCTCAAGGTTCTGTCCGGACGCGGCCTTTTCGATCCAGACTTGGATAGCAGACTTGTACGGCTTACCATCAACTAAGATTGTGCCATGAGGTCCAACGCCGTAAACAGGAGGAAAACGGAACACAGCCCCCTGAAGACCATGTTGCTGCGAATAATACTCAATCAAATCGTTGGCAGCATTCTTCGTGATGGTATAGACAGCGTGGTCGCCAGTAAAGGAGAAATTCCTGGGCTCATCCTCAGTAATGGCATAGCCCTTTCTCCATGCCCCAGAGACATCACCATAAGTAGTGGCGGAAATTATCTTCTTGATGCCATTCGTCCTGCAATACTCGAGCACGTTCACTGTGCCCATAGTATTCACCCTAACGTAATCGATGGCATTCTCTTCGTTAACCAAATCAGCAGTTGCATTGGCAGGAAGCAAACCAGCTAGAAGAATTACGCCCTCAACGTTATCAGCAGGGAGTTTAGAAAAATCTTCAGGCTTAGTAATATCAAGACTAATAAACTCGGCACCCATGTCTTCAAGGAAAGGACGAAGTCGTTCATTCCTACCGGTAGCAATAACTTGTTTGCCTGATTTGACAAGCTCGTCAACGGTATACATACCGATAAAACTAGTTGCTCCAATAACAATTACCATAGCTTACTCATCCTTTCCATTGCACTCTTTTTCAATCACATACAGAGGTCTATTTTTAACCTCAGTAAAAATATTGCCGACGTACAGTCCAACGATTCCAATTGCAGACAAAATGAGCCCACCCATAAAAAAGATGGAACAAAGAAGGCTAGTCCATCCAACTTGAATTCCCGGAACACAGATTTTCTGAACTATCGCTGCAATTAGAACGAGCAAGGCAACGAAGGACATTGCAAAGCCAACGTTAACCGCAAATTTCAAAGGCTTATTAGACTGGGCGGTAATAAGCTCAAACGCCATATTAAGCTTTTTCCTAAAACTATAGGAAGACTCACCTGCAAAGCGTTCATCGCCAACTATCTCTATCGCAGTTTGCCTAAACCCAAGCCACTTAATAAACATCGTGTATCCACGGTTATGTTCACGCATTGAACAATACTGAGAAATTACCGCGCGACGAGCAATACTGAAGTTGCAAAGTGAAGGATCATAACTGCCGTCAGTAAAATACTCATACACTTTATAAAAAGCTCGAGACAACGCCATGGTCAAAGCGCTATCTTTTCGCTCAACCCTTTTTGCAAAAACGACATCGAAGCCCTCCAGAGCTTTATTATAAAGTTGGGGAATGGCCTCCGGCCTATCCTGGAGGTCGCAATCCATTACGACAACCCAATCACCATGGCAACAATCAAGGCCTGCAGTGATTGCACGTATTTGGCCAAAATTACGAGCAAGCTTGATTCCATACACACGTTCATCAGCGTCGCATAACGACTGCACAACAGACCACGAATCATATGGATCGTGGTCGTCCACAAGAACGAGCTCGAAAGACGCCTCCATCTTTTCAAAAACATCGACGATTCGCTTATGCAGTTCGGGCAGCGCCTCTTTACAACCATAAACTGGAATTACAACAGAGAAATCCATAACTAGCCTTAGATTGAGTTTAATAACTTACTCATGATGCATTCGATTAAGCGAGCCGTCAAATCATAGCGAAGGCAATCATCAAACGAACGCCGGGCCTATTTGATGAGCACACACTGCTGACGAACCTCGCTTTTATTAGCGTTATTAAAACAAGGGCCAATCAGGTTGCCAGGCAAAATTTGGTGCCACATCTTATTGTCATGGGAGTTATCTCCCCAGAAAAATCCAATATGGCAGTCGATAGAACCATCTGTTTTAAAGAAAATTACATCGCCCTTCTTAGCCAAACCGCTATTCAACATATCGGCAACTGTATTGAAGTGATAAACCTTACAGCCAGAGTCAATTGCATAACCATACCAGCGCCACGCATTGATATAGCCGCCGCCGCCGGGCCCCGCACCCCACGGAGTGTGGTTGTTATTGGCTGCGACTGCATCAACGTTTACGCCAAGTGATCTAAATACATGAGCAACAAAACCAGTGCAGTTCATACCGGTGTAGCCCCCAGGCCCTGGAGCGCCGTTAGGATACAAGCATGTCTGATAAGAAAAGCCACTTGAATATCGAGTACCAAGATAATAGCCATTATATTGATGGCTCGTCAGCCAATTAACAACGGTTAGGCGCGGAATACCAAATACAGTGTCATTCGTACCCGTCGGCTTTACACTAACCAGATCGTCTTCATCAAAAGGCGACCATACGCCATCGAGATAAGCCTGAACGACAAACTGATAGGTCTGTCCACCGTTTAGTCCTTCAACTCTATACGAATTGCCAGTACAGTTGTATGTATATGTTTGATAGCCACTATTCGTCTTTACCGCAATAGCATAACGCGTGGCGCCCGACACCTTGCTCCAAGATAAATATGCGCAAAGATCCCCAGCTTTGCCAGTTACACGAGGAGTAATTACACCATGTGGAACTGCGTCCACGAACAGAGCATCACCACAAGCGGACCAGGCTCCATCTACGTAAGATTGCACAAGAAACATGTGAACATGCCCATTAGTAAGGTCGGAAACTGTATAGCTAGTCCCCAAGCAATTAGTCGTGAACGTTACATATGAGCCATTCTTATACTCTGCAATCGCGTATCGCGTTGCATTGGGAACAAAGTCCCAAGTAAGCTGTATTTTTCCATCGCCAGGACAAGTGGCCTTAACATTTTGAGGAGAACGAACGTCCTCAAGAACGGCTTCACATAAATATGCGTCCGAGGAAGAGCTCCACTTTCCATTTACAAATGCTTGAACAAGAAAACGGTAAGTCTTGCCAGGATTCAGACCGGAAACCTGATACGAGGACTCTTTGACATCAAGGGAATACGTCTTGTAGCTATTTCCAGTCTTAAGAGCAACCGCATACCTCTCTGCTCCAGGAATCTGATTCCACGAAAGAACGCAGGAGGTCGCCGTGGCTTTCTCTAGATGAGGCTTCGGAGCATTAGGATCTTCAGGAATGGCGGTAACAAGATCTCTACTCCCAAATGGAGACCAGCGACCATCAATATTGGCCTGAACAATAAATGAATATCTCTGGCCATTGGTAAGACCGTCCACGGTGAACTCGGTATTACGACAGTCGTAGGTGACGGTCTTGTATCCGTTTCTAGTTTTATACGCAATTGCATAGCGCGATGCACCGGCAACTGGGCCCCATTTAAGTCTCACCGACCCATCGCCAACACCGGGAATACTAACCTTGGGTGAAATAAGAGAATAAGGCATACAGGTGATGTAGTCAGTATCCTCAAGAGCTGATAGACGATTATAAATCTTCGCCCTTACATAGAACGAATATTCTTCGCCGTTTTTCAATCCCTTAATTTCAATGCTAGTTTGATTAGATTTCAATCTATATGACTTACCGTTCGAACACGAAACAACATACTGATTCGCTCCGGGCACGCGGCCCCACGACAGCTCGACGCTGCCGTCGCCGGCGGTCGCCGCGGGCGCGGGCTTCACGGTGCCCTCGGGCCTGCAGCGCACGAGGCTGGCGGGGCCGAAGGAGGACCAGCGGCCGTTCACGTAGGCCTGCACGAGGAAGTCGTGGTCGTATCCGTTGGGCAGGTCGGTGGCGGCGTAGGACGTCCCGGTGAGGGACTTGGTGAAGGTGGCGTAGGTGCCGTTGGAGAAGGCCTCCGCAACGGCGTAGCGCTCGGCGCCCTCGACGGGCTCCCAGGTCAGGGTGACCTCGCCGTCGCCGGTCGCCTCCGCCCTGGGGGCGGGCGCCGACGGGTCGGAGGGGGCCGCGGAGACCAGATCGGAGTCGGAGAAGGAGGTCCACCTGCCGTAGACGCAGGCCTGCACCAGGAACCGGTAGCTCTTCCCGTTGGACAGCCCGGAGGCCTTGAAGGACTCACCGGAGCAGGAAGTCGTCAGGGTACGGTAGCCGGACCCGTTCCGGTAGGCCACGGCGTACCTCGTGGCTCCGGGCACGCGGCCCCACGACAGCTCGACGCTGCCGTCGCCGGCGGTCGCCGCGGGCGCGGGCTTCACGGTGCCCTCGGGCCTGCAGCGCACGAGGCTGGCGGGGCCGAAGGAGGACCAGCGGCCGTTCACGTAGGCCTGCACGAGGAAGTCGTGGTCGTATCCGTTGGGCAGGTCGGTGGCGGCGTAGGACGTCCCGGTGAGGGACTTGGTGAAGGTGGCGTAGGTGCCGTTGGAGAAGGCCTCCGCAACGGCGTAGCGCTCGGCGCCCTCGACGGGCTCCCAGGTCAGGGTGACCTCGCCGTCGCCGGTCGCCTCCGCCCTGGGGGCGGGCGCCGACGGGTCGGAGGGGGCCGCGGAAGGAATTATCGCAACCTGATGAGTAGCGTGAAGGACCGAGTCCTCTGAATAAGCAGGAAGATAGCTATTTAAAACAAGGAGTAGAGTAATTGGTAAAGCCAACAATAGTCGTTTCATACTACCCTCCGTACTGCAGATGTCTTAAATCATGATAGCGAATGGAGAGAATTAAAACGAGGTTGATCAGCTCAACGGTATCATTTATTGCCGAATATAAACAGTCGATAAAAAGCGATACGTCGCATCATGTGTTATCTCATATTTAATTACTCAAATATTCAATTAACCAATCAATCCCTCAATCAACCGCACCGTTTTGAGATACGAATGCGGGCGATCGAACTGCTCCTCCGCGACGACGCGCGCCTTCTCCCCCATCAACGCACGACGCTGCGGATCATCGATAAGGTCAACAAGGACCTCCGCCATTCCCTCGGCATCTCCGGGCTTAACGTTTACGCCAAAACCATCAGCCTCAACCTTTGCCCTAAACTCTTTACTGCACGATGTATTGACCATGGGCTTTCCCGCGGCCAAATAGTCACCGATCTTGGTCACGATGCTCTGGGCGGCCTTTTCCACCAGCGAGTTGATTGTTATGTCGCTCTTGGAAAGCCATGCAGCCATTTGGCTATAAGGCAAATAGCCATGGAACACGACCTCGGCACCGCTAGAATGCGCTGCGGCCTTAAGATTGTCGCGCTCTGAGCCATCGCCCAAGATTTGCAGCTTAGCCTCGGGGTGAATTTTCTGCACCAGCGCCATGGCCCTGACCAATGTCTCCAGGTCATAGCACGCGCTTAGCGTACCCGCATAGGAAACCCAAATGTCCCCAGCGGACTTATCAATCTGCGAAGCATGCGCAGCAATGCCAGCATCAAACTCGCACAGCTGATTACCAACATATACGGTTTCGCTCGGAATGCCGGCTCGGGCATCACGCAAACCACGCTCGCGGTACTCATCCGAAGTGCCAACAACGGCATCGGCCATCTGGTATACAGCTTTGGCCTGTCGATAAAACGGCGCGAACAAGATGTCGGAAAGAACAGGAACGTCGAACGCCACACGGAAGGCCTCAGGCCAAAGGTCATTAACATCGACCACAAACGGGATATTAAACTTTTGAGCGGCTTTACCAATTTCCCTAGCAACATCATTGGGTGGAATCTGGCAGTAAATCAAGTCGTAATCATGATGTTCATCGAAATACTCCGATACACGCTTGGCAACGACGTGATGCGCCCAGATACGCTGGGGGCACATATTCTTGGGGTAGAACGGCTCCTCAATAAATCGAATTGCATAGGCGTCGGTCCCGGCATCAAAATGTTCAACGTCGCGTTGACGTTTTTCCCAATGCTGAAATCCCGAAGTAATAAAATCGACATCATAGCCATGCTCATGCAGCAACGTTGCAAGATATACATAGCGCGTTGCGCCCTTGACCTCATCGCCAAGCTTGGCATCTTGCGTATAAATGGCAATTCGCTTTTTCTCTGTCATATCACTAATCCACTCTCACGGCTTTGCTAGGCACTCGTTTTGTCGAGGCGCTCCCCTTTTTCGGCAGCTCGACGATTGCCAAACAAACCGATACGCGAGAAAGCGAACCCAAAACCATTAGTGCGCAACGAATAGACGAACTCCGAGGCAAGATAAGCAACATATGCCACTTTATTGGCTGAAACAACTACACCGGTGAGCTGGGAGTATGTCTGTTTAAATGCACCGCTGATGTGTAACATGCCCGAAACGATTTCAGGATTCATGCGTTTAAACAATGCCGCACAGCGAGCCTTAAGTGCCGGATCCTCAAAGGCCCCCTGCTCAACAAGTCCGCCAACATACCTAAAACCGATGGTATAGAAAGACTCGAGAATCCCCTTGTCGTAAATATTAAGTTCATCAACGATATCGGCCATATCATTCCAGCGAACAATAGGGAGATCGCTTGCTTTTTTAGCCGAAGACGACGTAGGGAGGTCTTCGCGGTAGCAATAAAACGAATCATCGGTATACGCAATCGAGCGAGCCTGAGCAAGCGTTTGAATCAAGAAGGGATTGTCCACCCATCCGGCACCGGGCACCTCTTTAAAGCGAATGCCAAACTCGTCCAAAAAAGAACGCTTGTAAATTGCACTCCAAATGGAAGGGTGATGCTGGATCAGGCGAGGATTATCCCGCAACGTAAACGGCTGCTTCTTTGTATTAATTCGTTTGTAATAGGCGCAGTGACATACGTTCTCCTGTGGAGTACCGGGCATACACACACGCCAATATGCCGACTTCACAACATCGGGCTCTCCGTATGCGTGGGCAAGGTCCATCAGTCTTGTATACATACCAGGCTTAAGGTAATCATCGGGCTCGACAATGGCAATGTATGCACCTCGAGACTCCTCAATACCACGATTGACCGTGGCACCATACCCCTGGTTCGGCTTATCAATAACGCGAATTCGGGAATCAATTTCCTCATGGCGCCTCATGATTTCCAGCGAGTTATCAGTCGAGCCATCATTAAGGACAATAACCTCAAGCGATGCGAAGTCATCGGCCTCGATGCTCGTCAGGCACTGATCGAGATACTGCGCCGTATTAAAACACGGGACAATAACTGTGACCTCTATACGCTCATCAAAATGCAAATTGCTCGGCACTTAAACCCCTTTGGGAACGCAAATCAGAACTGCTTAATCCTAGCACAGCGATATTAGCCACTAAAAAACTGCTCAACCGCCCGCCCCTACAGCCGCTGGCACACTACGGACACGTGCTGCCCGTCAAAGCCAAAGCCCCAGCGTACGCGGCCGATACCTGGTCGCGGCACGCGAATCTCGTCGATACCGTCACGTTCGATGTCGAGCAGCGCCTGAACGGCCAGCAGCTCCAGACCCAGGGCATCCACGTCGGGGTCATACATCATGTTCATAGTGACAAGCGGACGTTCGTCGAGCATGCCGAGGGTATCGGCCACATCGAGCATCCTTCCCGTAGGGAACACCTGGATATCCCAGCGATCCGCCCCGCGCTTTCGATTGGATGACGGATTGGCATACCCCGGCATACCAAAGCAGAGCCCTTGCAGCAGCAGGTGGTATGGCAACGGCGAATCCATCTCGACCGCGCCGACTCCCGCGTCACCTAGAATTCGACGCAGCACCTGTCTCACCATGTCTTCGTCACCGCGACACAACCCGTCACGAAACGCATCGACGTCCCGCACATCCTCGGCGGCGCACTCAAACCATTCAATAATCACGAGACGCAAAGCCTGGCGAAGCTCGCCATTGGGCAGACGCAGAGCACGGGAGCGAGCGCTGTTTCCTGGCTCCTCAACCATATCCGTCGTTAGGAAGCCGGACAGGTATAACGCAGTCCAAACATCATCGACGCAAGCGTCATTCGACACGATGGCGCCCAGACAAAGCGGGGTTTCAACGCATCCATGCGGTTCAAGTAAATCGAACAGAGTCGAAAGCCTCTCGAGATCCCAATCACCAACCGCCCCACTCAGGCCATCAGCGTATCCATACAAATCGGCCCGCACCGGCGGAGTGCAACCGCGGTTCAGGAAATCAATCACGCGCGCCGGACTCGAGCAATAACACCCGCCAAACCGATACCCCTCGAACCATTCACGCGCATCATCCAGGTATTCCTCGCGTCCAGCACAATTCAACAGAGTCTGAACCTCGTCATCCGAAAAGCCAAACCACCGGTCGCACCAGCCCAAAAGCGAAGTCGACATGCAGTACGAACACCCGCGCGAAGAAAGCGCCGTCTCGGCAGGACCGGAACGCTCCCCCATCAGGCACGCCAGCCGCAACGAATCGTGTGCAGCGGCAATGGCGTCGAACAGCACACGTTCGAGTAACTCTGCCAGATCGCCACCGGAATCGCCCCTCGTGCTCGCACGACCCAACCACGCTGCGTCGTATCCATCAACGAGCAATACAACCTGCCCATCGCAGGCCATCTCCAACATTTCAATGAGCACGCCAAGCACCGAGGCAACCTCGTCCTCGCTCGCAACACCACGTGCAACGCGTTCGATGTGACGCACCTTATCTCGAGCTAAATCCGGAGCTTCTAAGAGTGGCAACAAGCGAGCGCACTCGCCCGAAAGAGCGTCACGCACGACGCCGCCGACGTTGGCACCGCACCTAGTGGCGCCAGAAAAGTCCAGCGATATCACAGGGTAGCAGGCAAACTCATCCCGATAGCGCCCGCCGCCCGCATCCCAAATCTGGGAACCAACAAACAGGCCCCGATCGACCTGCCCGACCGCGGGTCGCTCCAGAAAAGCCTTAAGCATCGACAGGTTCATGCTCTTGCCAAAACCCTCGGGTCGACAGCAGACCACAATGGAAGCATCGACGTCCAAGACATCGGCAATAAACATCGTCTTGTCGACTAGCACACATCGATCCATGGCCTCGGCAAAGTTATGTTCGCCGACCGGTAGCGCCCCGTTACCCGAGCGGTTGATCAACTCTACGCCACAGTAGGCAGTATCACCATAAATCGCCTGTTCAGACACCGTAACTTCTCCCTAAAACGCAGCACGATGCCCATTGTATCGAGCAACTCAACCGCAATGATGCCGTCATGCAAACGTTTCGGGCAACGGTAGCAACAAGAACCCCGATGGGGCATAACAAATCGTTGCACAACAAAACGGGGCCGATGCATTCGCACCGGACCCCGTCCCGACTCTAAAGGTATTCGGCAACCGAGAGGCTACTCCTCGGAACCATCCTCCCCAGCAGCCTTGTTCTGCTGATCGAGCTTATGCTTACCGCTCACGATAGACGTGGCACCCAGCGTGGCCAAGCTCGCGCTGGCAAGGCTCGCCATCACGATAAGGTCACCCGTCTTGGGCATATTGCCACCCGAGGCCTTGGTCGTCGTGGTCGTGGTAGTCGTCGTGGTGTTCGAAGTGACGTTCTTGTCGTCACCCTTCTGAGCATCGGCATCGAACTGTATCGCGCCTGCATTGGTCGAAGCATCGGCATCGCCATCAGTCCTGGACTCGGGAGCCTCGCCAGAAGTGTTCTCATCAGAAGACGAGCCGATGTTGTTGCCAGCCGTCATCGAAGACCCAATCAAGGCGCCAAGCTGCTTGCCAACATTGGTGGAGCCATTAGAGGAGCCGCCATCGGTCGAGCCAGAAACGGAACCACCGGTCGATCCAGAGACAGAACCGCTGGTTGAACCAGTGCCCGAATCACCAGCACCGCCAGCAGACTCCGTTCCACCCGAAGCAGTCCCGCCATTACCGGCACCATTGTTGCCAACACCAGTCGAAGGCGCACCCGTCTCGCCACCATTGTCCGTATCACTATCGGTTTCCACCGTTGGCCCGTCAGGCGCCGCCGGCACCCTGTTCGGGTGAGGCGCGGGCGCGGGCTCCGGCTCAGGCTCAGGCTCAGGCTCAGGCTCAGGATCAGGCTCCACAGGCGTTGCAGCAGCGGCCTCGTCCTCGGCAATGTAGACCAGACAGTCCTTGAGCTCGTTCTTATAGCGATTCTTCCATCCCTCATGGTACTGAGGCTGACTCGAATACTTGCGCGCCACGTTATCAACCACGCTGTTCGAAAGCGCGGTCACAAACTCGCGGTCGGTCATATCGTTGGAAAGATTCGCCCAACGGAAAAAGTCTTGACAGCCACCCGTGCCGCACATATTGGTAATGCTCCAAACCATGCCCTTGACGCAATCGGCACGACCGGAAATATCAATGCCCAGAGCGTTCTTGAGCCACGACTCGGTCACCGCATAGTAGGAGTTGTACGCATAGGCATCCTGCAGCGCCGAGAACTCAACCGGATCGGTGTTGTAAGCACCCAGGAAGGCATCCTGCGCGATGTGACCCAGCTCGGTGAGCTGGCCGTTCGCATACATGGGGTTGCTTCCGTTGGAAATCTCGCCACCGCGGTCAATCGCGTCCTTAAGCATGCCGTACTTAGCAGAATCGTAGTTGTAGACCTGCTTCATAAACGGAATGAGCGACCAACGACGGTCGAACTGGTAATAACCCAGTGCGTTGTATCCGTCGCCATACGAAAAGCCCTGGTTATAGTTGCCATGGCTCTCATATTTGGTGAAGTACTTCATCTCGTCGGTCACATTGACAAACGAAACACCCTGAACCGACCTCAGCACGCCCGAGAAGGACTGCTGGGTGTAGAGGCCCTTATCGATATCGGTGGCATCCGAGGCAACGCCCGGCGTGGGCTCCTCGGCTATAGCGGTTGCGGGTGCGGCAACGGCGCCAAACGAAAGCGCCAGCGTCAGGCCCGCAACAATCGCGGAATGCTTGGGTTGCATACATCCTCCCTGCATTGGTGTGGTTAAAGTACAGTTTGCAAAGATGGATTCAGTATTACAGCTCCCCGTTTGTTGCACAACAGCCCATCGGTAAACGGCAACAACCCTCCGCGAAATCTTAAGGAATTGCGCCCGGGCTACAGCTTAATGTCAAAGTTGATCTCGGGGACGGTGGCCAGGTCGGCCAACGTCACGCCGTCGACGTACTTTTCGATCACGTCGTCCAGACCGCGCCAGAACTTGACCGTTGAGCACAGGTCGCTACGGGTGCAGCTGTTGTCGATGCCATCGCACGCCACCGGAGCCGTGCTGCCCTCGACGGCACGCAAGATGTCACCGGCGCGCACCTCGGCCGGGTCCTTGGCCATCATGTAGCCGCCGCCCTTACCGCGTACGCTCTTGAGCAGGCCAGCCTTCATAAGCGGACGAACCAGCTGCTCCAGATACTTTTGTGAGATATGCTCGCGGTCGGCGACCTCGCGCAGGGCAATCTTGCCCTCGACGTCACCAAGCGCTGCGATGTAGATCATCAGCCGGAGGGCATAGCGGCCCTTAGAAGAAATGAGCATACCTACCCTCTCATCGTTGCCGGGACAAAATACCAGGCTTGTTTGTCCCAAATCTTATGCACACAGGGCAAACAAACCTGATTATTATGTCCCACATCTAAAAAGTCGAGTGGATTAGTCGGGTTTTCCCTTGACTAACGCCGAACCCATAGTAACTTTATTCCGAGAAGATTCCTAGGGTTTCGTACACCTATGAGTACACCATATACAGAGAGGGACAGCATGAGCGCAAATCCGCTGCTTTCCATCGAAGGTCTCACCGCCTCCGTGGACGAGAAGACCATCCTCCACAACGTCAACCTCAACGTCGCCGCCGGCGAGACCCACGTGCTGATGGGACCCAACGGCGCCGGCAAGTCCACCCTCGGCCACCTGGTCATGGGCGACCCCGTCTATACCGTCAATGACGGTCGCATCGTCTTTGACGGCCAGGACATTACCGAGCTCACCACCGACAAGCGCTCTCGCGCCGGCCTGTTCCTGAGCTTCCAGGCCCCGGTCGAGATCCCGGGCGTGCCGCTGTCGAGCTTTTTGCGCGCCAGCATCGCCGGCCGCCCCGGCCTGGAGATGAAGGGCAAGGAGTTCCGCCGCCGCGTCAAGGAGCTCGCAGCCGAGCTCAACATGGACACCGCCTACCTCAACCGCGAGCTGGGCGTGGGCTTCTCGGGCGGCGAGAAGAAGAAGGTCGAGATGCTCCAGCTTCTGCTGCTGCAGCCCAAGCTCGCCATCCTGGACGAAACCGACTCGGGCCTGGACGTCGACGCGCTTTCCACCGTCAGCCATGGCATGGACGCCTACCGCAAGAGCTGCGACGGCTCTATGCTCATCATTACGCATAACACGCGCATCCTGGAGCACTTGGATGTCGACCGCGTCCACGTTATGGTCAAGGGCCACATCGTGCGCGAGGACGACGCCTCGCTGATCCCCTGGATCGACAAGAACGGCTTTGAGACCTTCGAGCGCGAGGCCGCCGAGCAGCGCGCCCAGGCCGAGGCCGCCGCTGCCGAGCAGCAGGCGTAAAGGGGCGACGCAATGACCAAGAACCGCACCGAGGTCGCGGACATCGACCGCAGCCTCTACGACTTCACCTATGGCGAGGAGGGTTTCGAGCGCCTCGACGCCGGCATCACGCCCGACATCGTGCGCGAGATCAGCGCCAAGAAGGACGAGCCGCAGTGGATGCTCGACCTGCGCCTCAAATCCCTCGAGATCTTTAACCGTTTCCCGGATCCGACGTGGGGCCCCTCCATCGAGGGCTTGGACATGGACAACATCGTCACCTACGTCAAGCCCAACACCGACCAAAAGCACGACTGGGAGTCGGTGCCCGACGACATCAAGAACACCTTTGAGCGCCTGGGCATTCCCGAGGCCGAGCGCAGCTACCTGGCAGGCGTCGGCGCACAGTACGACTCCGAGCTGGTCTACCACAACATGCAGGACACCGCGTCCAAGATGGGCATCGTCTACTCCGGTATCGAGGAGGCTCTGCACGACCCGCAGTGGGAGCCGCTCATCCACGAGAAGTTTATGACGCTCATCCCGCCCACCGACCACAAGTTTGCGGCCCTGCACGGCGCCGTGTGGTCGGGCGGCTCGTTTGTCTACGTGCCCAAGGGCACCAAGCTCGATTTTCCGCTACAGAGCTACTTCCGCCTCAACGCCAAGGGCGCCGGCCAGTTTGAGCACACGCTCATCATCGTCGAGGACGACGCCGACCTGCACTTCATTGAGGGTTGCTCCGCGCCCAAGTACAACGTGGCAAACCTCCACGCCGGCGCCGTCGAGCTCTTTGTGGGCAAGCGCGCGCACCTGCGCTACTCGACCATCGAGAACTGGTCCAAGAACATGTACAACCTCAACACCAAGCGTGCGCGCGTGGACGAGGACGGCGACATCGAGTGGATCAGCGGCTCCTTCGGTAGCCACGTGGGCTATCTCTACCCCATGAGCGTGCTCAACGGCCGCCGCGCTCGCTCGAGCTTTACCGGCATCACCTTTGCCGGCGCCGGCCAGAACCTCGATACCGGCTGCAAGGTCGTGCTCAACGCGCCCGAGACCTCGGCAACCGTCGAGACCAAGGGCATCTCCAAGAGCGGAGGCATCCAGACCTTCCGCAGCTCCATCGTGGCCACGCCCAAGGCGGAGGGCTCCAAGGCAACCGTGAGCTGCCAGTCGCTCATGCTCGACGACCAGAGCCGCTCCGACACCATCCCCGCCATGGAAATCCGCGCCAAGAACGTCGACATCGGCCACGAGGCCACCATCGGCCGCATCGGCGACGACAAGGTGTTCTACCTGATGAGCCGCGGCATCTCGGAGGAAGAGGCCCGCACCATGATCGTCAACGGCTTTGCCAACCCGGTCTCCAAGGAGCTGCCGCTTGAGTACGCCGTCGAGATGAACAACCTGATCAAGCTCGAGATGGAAGGAGCGATCGGATAATGAAACAGGAAACCAACACCGCTGCCACCACGCTCGAGCAGGTCAATGCGATGCCCGCAGCAACCTGGGGCTGGTTGAAAATGAACCAGACTAAGCTCGAGCTTTCGGACGAACTTGTCACCGCCCCCGCCGAGGCCGTTGAGGTCGAGGGCCTGGACGAGCAGTTTGCCGGCTCGGCAGATGCCTTCGATGCCGCCATGGAAGCCATGGCCGAGCGCTTCCCCGAGCGCCGCGCCTCCGCCCCCGGCGATGCCGCCGACCGCGCCCGCATCACACCAGAAACCGAGCTCGACGTGCCCGCCACCTCCGTCTACCAGGCCGGCGCCATCAAGCTCGAGGAGGAACTCTCCCCCGCCGAGGCATTCGAGACCGGCATGGGTGAAGCCGCCTACACCTACCTGGCCGAGCACGCCGTCAAGCGCATCGTCATCGATGTGCCCGCATACAAGCACGCCACGGTTACCGTGCGCCTGAATGGCGTCGACGCAGCGGCTGCGATTGCCGCCATCGATGTCGTCGCCCATCCGCAGGCAACGCTCGACCTGAAGATCGCCCTGGACTCCCCCGTTGCCGGCGAGGGCGTCGTGGGTTCCGTGCTACGCGCGTGCGCCCACGAGTACGCCACCGTCAACGTGACCTGCACGCAGACGCTCGACGACAGCTGGATCGCGCTCGACGACACCGGCCTGTTCCTGGACGAGGGCGCGCGCGTCAACGTGCAGCACACCGTCCTGGGTGCCGGTGCCAGCGCCACCGGCCTTGCCGGCGACCTGCTGGGCGATACCGCCAAGGTCACCATCGATACCGATTACCTGGGTGCCCGCGAACAGGTGCGCGACTTTAACTACGAGCTGCGCCACCGCGGCCGCAAGACCGAGTGCGAGATCGACGCCAACGGCGTGCTGACCGGCACGTCCAAGAAGGTCTACCGCGGCACCATCGACCTCGTGCACGGCTGCAAGGGCGCAACCGGCACCGAGCGCGAGACGGTGCTTTTGGCCAACAAGGGCGTCGACAACAAGACCGTCCCCGTCATCCTGTGCGACGAGGACGACGTCGCCGGCAACCACGGTGCCACGATCGGTCACGTCCGCGACGAGCAGCTGTTCTACCTGGCCTGCCGCGGTCTTGACCAAAACGCCGCCGAGGATCTGTTCATCCGCGCCAAGCTGGAGGACGCCGCGCTTTCCACCACCGATGAGCGCACCCGCGCCGGCGTCGTCCGCCTGGGCAACAACCTGATCAATAACTTTGAAGAGGAGCTCGCATGATCGATACCGAGCACGTTAAATGCGATACCTGCACCGCCCCCGAGCCCATGGAGCTCGACGCCAGCGACGAGGCTTCGCGCGGCTGGCCCACCGTGGACATCGAGACTAACCCCTACAAGGCGCAGTTCCCGCTGTTCCAGCAGCATCCCGAGATCGCCTTCCTCGATAGCGCCGCCACCGCGCAGCGCCCCGCTTGCGTGCTCGACGCCGAGCGCGATTTCTACCAGCGCATGAACGCCAACCCCCTGCGCGGCCTATACTCATTGTCCGTCGAGGCCACCGATGCCATCGCCAAGGTCCGCCAGCAGATTGCCGACCTCATCGGCGCCTCCCAGGCCAACGAAGTCGTCTTCACCCGCAACACCAGCGAGTCGCTCAACCTGGTCGCCAAGAGCTTTGCGCCCACGGTGCTGGAGCCCGGCGACGAGGTTGTCATCACCATCATGGAGCACCACTCCAACCTGATCCCGTGGCAGCAGGTCTGTCGCGAGACCGGCGCCAAGCTCGTCTACCTCTATCCCACCAAGACCGGCCAGCTCACGACCGAGGAAGTGCTTGCCAAGGTGGGCCCCAAGACCAAGATCTTGGCCGTGGGTCAGGTCTCTAACGTCCTGGGCGTCGAGAACCCGGTCAAGAACCTCGGCAAGCTCGTGCACAAGTACGGCGGCTATCTGGTCGTCGACGGCGCGCAGTCGCTGCCGCACATGCCGGTCAACGTGGCCGATCTGGGCGCCGACTTCTTTGCCTTTAGCGCACACAAGGCCATGGGTCCCATGGGCATTGGCGTGCTGTGGGGCAAGATGGACCTGCTTAACGCCATGCCGCCCATGCTCACCGGCGGCGAGATGATCGATTCGGTCACCGAGCAGGACGCCGTTTGGGCGCCCGTCCCCGAGAAGTTCGAGGCAGGCACCCAGGACGCCGCCGGCATCTTCGCCACAGGCGCCGCCCTCGACTACCTCGTCAACACCGTGGGCTACGAAAACATCCAGGCCCGCGAGCAGGCACTCGTCCACTACCTGATGGGCGAGCTCATGCAGCTCGACTTTGTCCAGATCATCGGCTCCATCTACTGGGATAACCACCACGGGGTCGTGAGCTTTAACGTCAAGGGCATCCACCCGCACGACGTCGCGAGCATCATGGACATGGACGGCGTGTGCATCCGCGCCGGCCACCACTGCGCGCAGCCGCTGCTTACCTGGCTGGGAGTCGAGAACCTCGCCTGCTGCCGCGCCAGCGTGGCCTTCTACAACGACAAGGCCGACATCGACAAGTTCATCGCCGGCCTGCATCACGTTTGGAGCACGTTCAATGGGTAATCTGTACACCTCCACCACGTTTATGGAGCACAACTCGCACCCCGACTACAAGTACGAGATGGACGCCCCCACGCACGAGCACGAAGGCATCAACCCCAGCTGCGGCGACGAGCTCACCTTGCAGCTGCGTGTCGAGAACGGCGTGATCGAGGAGGCCTCGTTTACCGGTCACGGCTGCGCCATCAGCCAGGCCAGCGCCGACATCATGGCCGACCTAATCACTGGCGAGACGGTCGAGGAGGCACGCCGCCTGGCCGGGCTTTTCCTCGCCATGATTCGCGGCGAGCAGCTCTCCGAGGAAGACCTGGAAGACCTGGACGAGGCTGCCCAGCTTCAGGACATCTCGCACATGCCCGCCCGCGTCAAGTGCGCCGAGCTCGCCTGGCGCACCCTCGACGGTATGCTCGAGGGGCAAGATAACCAGTAGCGGATACCCCAAATCCAAGGATTTTGATTGCCGGGCCGCCCGATACGGGCGGCCCGGTTTTTTCATAACGAGCGTCGGATATGCAGCCCGCACGTCCAGCGCCGAGCCTGTCATTTATCGCACGGCCGACCGCAAATACGGGCGTTTTCCACCGTACCAAAGGCTTGCGACAGGGTCACAGACACGCCAGGCAATGTCCAAGCCTCGTCTTGCAGGGCTCCGGTTCGCCTCGCGCCTGCCGCGAACGGGTCCCATAGGGTGCGGCGTGCATTTTTTCGAGTATTCTGCACGCCAAGTCGTGTGAATACGCATTGGAAGCGTTAATCAACATCTCCAGTCGCCTTTATATTGTGTTTTAGAACAAGCATTGCGGTCTGCCGGAACGCGAACGCATGCTTCGAGGCGTATCGGCAGGCAAAATACAGCTTCGAGGCCCGTATGTTGCAAAATTGCGGCGGTGCCGACAGTTCCACGAAGCAGAAATCTCCGCTTTTTGCACGGCGCAGACGGGGGGTAGGTACGGGCAAAACCGAGCGGAGCCATAATTTTATGCATGACGGCAATCGTTTTATGCAAATTAAGAAGTGCAGTTACCTTACCGAGCTTTTAGAACAATGGTTGTGGCGTATGGGCGACCCCAGCTGCGGTGCACCGGCGGCCCTACACCACGTTTCCGCAAGCCCGCACCGCCGTTCGCGCACGGGCGCGCACAATACGAGAAACGGTGCTTTTGCCAATCCCCGTATACCGCTCAATCTGGCGCACCGTAAAGCCGGCATCGTGCAATCCAAGGATAACGATATTGCGCTGCGCCGGCGGTGCAGCTTTAACCCCGTGGAGCGGAACCCCGAGTCCCTTCGCCAATTTATAGGCAAAGGCGTGTCGCTCCCACTCCGCCTCTTTCATATCGCACGGCGCTGGCTCGCTGTCGTTGGGCGTCGAGAGCGAATAGGCAATAAAGCCCTCGGTAGAACCAAAAAGCTCAAGCACGCAAGAAGGATCGGAAAATCCCCTCGTCATATCGTTGTCATAGGCCCGTAGATACTCGGCAAAACTGCTCCAGGGGTAACGTTCAATGAGACTGATGCCCGCCTCCTGCGGATCGGCGTGTACGGAGCGAATAGCCTCCATCACCTGCCAGTCGGAATCGAGCGAGCGGCGCTCAAAACGGTCCCGAAACAGATGGCCCGTGCGCCCGGTACGTTTATTGAACCGACGAGCATACGTCAGCAGCAACCGCTGCATGGCTGCGCTCATTTCGTCCTCATAATCCAAAAGCACAAGATCCACGTGGTCGCCCATGAGACACCACGCCGCAATCGTCACCCGGGCATCGCGGCAGCACTCACGCATCAGCTCCAAAAACTCCCACCGGTCATCATCGGTCTCAAAGATGTTCTGCTTTCCGGTGCCACGGGCACAAACATGGTAAAAGCCGGTGACCGTTCTCCAAACGCGCTGCACGGCACCCCCTTCAGCGGCAACAACTTGCGCCTTCCAATACACCACGATTGAAGCGTACTATCAAAACAAACACGTAAAATGGCATCCGCGCACGGCAAATGGCAGTAAACAACCGGCGAACGGCATCATAACCACCGGTCAGGCAACGTAGCCTTGCCAAAAGCTAACCAAAAACTTAACCAAAACTGACCCTCTACAAGGTATCGCATAACAGCAAACGGGCTAGTTAAATCGTTTCAATTGAAAGTTCCGCGCATCTCGCTACGAAAACTGAGCCGTTCGCCGAATATTCCGTGCATTTCGCGGTATTATAGGGGCTGCATGTCATGTCCCTTTCGAAGGGTCGCCCGGCAATCGCCAGCCACGACCCCCAGACGGGACGCCAACACGATAGAGAGGAGAGGCATGCAGTACTCACAGGAAGTGGAGAACATGTGCCCCGTTGCCAAGGGTGCATACCACGGCCCCGCACCCATCCCCGAGGAGGGCAAGTGGGTCCAGGCTAAGGAGATTTCCGACATCTCCGGTCTTACGCACGGTGTGGGTTGGTGCGCACCTCAGCAGGGCGCCTGCAAGCTCACGCTGAACGTCAAGGACGGCATCATCGAGGAGGCCCTCGTTGAGACCATCGGCTGCTCGGGCATGACCCACTCTGCCGCCATGGCTTCCGAGATCCTTCCCGGCAAGACCATCCTCGAGGCCCTCAACACCGACCTCGTCTGCGACGCCATCAACGTTGCTATGCGCGAGATCTTCCTGCAGATCGTTTACGGCCGCAGCCAGACCGCGTTCTCCGAGGGCGGACTGCCCGTGGGCGCCTCCCTCGACGACCTCGGCAAGGGCCTTCGCTCTCAGGTCGGCACCATGTTCGGCACCAAGGCCAAGGGCGCCCGTTACCTCGAGCTCGCTCAGGGCTACGTCACCCGCATGGCTCTCAACGACAAGAACGAGATCATCGCATTCGAGTTCCTGAACCTCGGCAAGTTCACCGACGCCGTCAAGGCCGGCAAGACCCCCGAGGAGGCCATCGCTGGCGCTATGGGCCACTATGGTCAGTGGGAGAACGCTGCCAAGTACATCGACCCGCGCACCGACGAGGAGACTCACTCCGTCGCCAGCGTGTTCCCGGTTCACGAGTAGAAAGGGAGGGAAATAACTATGACTGTTACGTTCGAAGGTTACGAGCGCCGCGCTGACAAGATCAACAAGTGCCTCGCCGACAACGGCATCGCCTCCCTCGAGGAAGCTCTGCAGATCTGCACCGACAAGGGCTTCAACCCGCGTGAGATCGTCAACAACACCCAGTCCATCGCCTTCCAGAACGCCGAGTGGGCCTACACCCTCGGTTGCGCTCTCGCTGTCAAGCGTGGCGCCAAGTCCGCTTCTGAGGCTGCCGCCATCATCGGCGAGGGCATCCAGGCCTTCACCGTTCCCGGCTCCGTCGCCGAGGACCGCAAGGTCGGTCTGGGCCACGGCAACCTGGGCGCTATGCTGCTCTCCGACGACACCGAGTGCTTCGCCTTCCTGGCCGGTCACGAGTCCTTCGCTGCCGCTGAGGGTGCTATCGGCCTGGCTCTGAACGCCAACAAGGCTCGCAAGAAGCCGCTGCGCGTCATCCTCAACGGTCTGGGCAAGGACGCTGCTCAGATCATCGCCCGCATCAACGGCTTCACCTACGTGAAGACCCAGTTCGACTACTTCACGGGCGAGCTCAAGGTCGTCGAGACCATCCCCTACTCCGATGGTCCCCGCGCCGCCGTCAACTGCTACGGCGCCGACGACGTCCGCGAGGGCGTTGCCATCATGTGGCACGAGAACGTCGACATCTCGATCACCGGTAACTCCACCAACCCCACGCGCTTCCAGCACCCCGTCGCTGGCACCTACAAGAAGGAGCGACTCGAGGCTGGCAAGAAGTACTTCTCCGTCGCTTCTGGTGGCGGCACTGGCCGTACCCTGCACCCGGACAACATGGGCGCCGGCCCTGCCTCTTACGGCATGACCGACACCATGGGCCGTATGCACTCCGACGCCCAGTTCGCCGGTTCTTCCTCCGTGCCTGCGCACGTCGACATGATGGGTCTCATCGGCATGGGCAACAACCCCATGGTCGGTGCCACCGTCGCCTGCGCTGTCGCCGTCGAGGAGGCCCTCAAGGCCTAATCGCGCCCGCGCGATGCTCAGATAGTTGAGCTTTGGAGCCGCTACCTTTCGAGGTGGCGGCTCTTTTTTATTCACGCTGCCATAAAGTAGTCCATCACCGGTATATCAGTTGCGGTGATATACGGACTGAATAACGCCTTCACATGCCAAAACAGTCCCTATTTCACCGCAACTTATTGAGGGGATGGGGGCAGAGCGATCGGACACTCTTGACGCCCACCTGCCATATTTGCCCTTTACCGAAACGTGAGTCCTTTGCAAGACATTTGCCGATCAGCCATGCGACAATGCGCCGGACGAGAAAGGAATCCGATGGAATCGACTGATGTACTGGTAATTGGATCTGGCATTGCGGGCCTTTGCGCCGCCATAGAAGCAGCTCGTGCAGGCGCAACCGTTGCCATCGCAAGCGCCGGCAAGACCATGAGCGGATCGAGCTTTTTCCCGGGCACCTGGGGTCTGGGCCTTATTGGCCCCGTCGACGAGGGCGACGAGCAGGACCTCATCGACACCATCCAGGCCGTCGGCGGCGGCGCTGCCGACCCTACGCTCGTCCATACGTTTGTCCACGGTATTCCTCAGGCCATCCAATGGCTCGAGCAGGATCTAGGTGTTGAGCTCCAGCGTCCGCAAAGTGCCGAAAGCGCCCAGCAGAAGCAGTTTATCCCCTGCTTTGACCATAAGACGCGTATGTGGCGCGGCCTCACCCGCAAGCCCCTTGAGGACGCGTGTACGGCCCAGATTGAGTTGCTCGGCATTCGCCTGCTCCCCCGCCACGAACTTATCGACCTTGTTGAGGACACAACCGGAAAGATTACCGGCGCCGTGCTCTACGACCGCACAAACGAGCGTCTCGTACCTTTGGCAGCCAAGGCCACTATCATCGCTGCGGGCGGCACGGGTGGCCTGTTCGAGCGCAGCCTCACTTCCGCCGACGTGCTCAGTTCCTCACAGGCCATCGCACTGGCGCACGGCGCATCGCTTACTAATATAGAGTTCATGCAGATGATGCCCGGCTTCATCGAGCCCAAGCACAACCTGGTCTTCAACGAGAAGACCTGGCGCTACGTCACATTTGACCAACCGGTCGCTATTGCCGACGGCAAGCTGGACGACCTGCTCGATCAGCGCTCCGGATATGGTCCCTTCACGTCACGCTTGGCCTCCCGCGCCATCGATCTTGCCATCGATCAAGCGGGTGCCGAAGGCCTCGCGCTCCACTACGACTTCCCCCGCGAGAACGTCCCCGAGTTTGTGCAGACCTTTGCCACTTGGCTACAAGACGAGCATAGCATCGCGCCGACCGACGAGATGCGCGTGGCGATGTATGCCCACGCCGCCAACGGCGGTATCAAGATCGACAAGACCGCGTACACGGGCGTTGAGGGACTCTATGCTTGCGGCGAGGCGACAGGCGGCATGCACGGCGCCGACCGCATCGGCGGCCTGTCAAGCGCCAACGGCATCGTCTTTGGGCGCATCGCTGGCGCATCGGCAGCCCTTGCAGCGCAGAAAGAGCCTGAGGCAGCTCTGAAAGCGGATATCGCCCTCCCCCAGTACGGCATTGCCACAACAGATGTCGAACGCCTGACCCGCAGCCTCAAACACACAATGAGCACCTACTGCATGATCAACAGGACCGAAGCAGGCCTCTCCAAGGCGCAACAAGATCTTGAAAGTCTGCAGGACGAGGCCAAGGCTCTAAATAAGTCGCACGCCAACGACAACGAAATCGCCGCCCTCGCCCGCCTACAGTCGCAGATTCAGCTGGCAACGGAAATGGTCAAAGCCATGCGCAAGCGAACCGAAAGCCTGGGTTCGCACTATCGAGCGGACTAATTCGATTTTCACTTTGAGTTTGATCACAATTTCTCAACATACATCGAGCCCCGAAAGCAGGATTCCCCTAAGGAGAACACGCTTACGGGGCTTTAGCCGTGTTTTCCCTAAGGGAATCACAGTGCAGATAGCTCAGCTCCGCGCCCTTTCGGGTTCGACCCCATGCGCGGTCAACAAAAAAGCGACCAGCCGAAGCCAGTCGCTTTAACATGCCTTGGTGGGCCGTCAGGGGGTCAGCCTGCTTCGCAGGCGGCCGCTGCGGCGCTAGAGCGCCTTGCGCGCTGCGCTGGTAAATGCTTACGTATTTCCTCAGCTCCGCGCCCTTTCGGGTTCGACCCCATGCGAGGTCAACAAAAAAGACGGCCAACCGAAATTGACCGTCTTAACATGCTTTGGTGGGCCGTCAGGGGGTCGAACCCTGGACCTTGGGATTAAGAGTCCCCTGCTCTACCAACTGAGCTAACGACCCAAAGCTAAAGTCCGTTGTGGCAGACTTTAGAGGAGATATCGTGTGGTGGGCCGTCAGGGGGTCGAACCCTGGACCTTGGGATTAAGAGTCCCCTGCTCTACCAACTGAGCTAACGACCCGATATCAACACGAAGCAAGAACTGGGGTGGGTAAAGGGACTCGAACCCTCGACCTACGGGACCACAACCCGTCGCTCTAGCCAACTGAGCTACACCCACCGTGTCCTGTGCGCTTCGCGCTCGACTATTATTGCAAGGAACGCCACGCGATGCAAGCCCCAATTTTCAAGAATTTTGAAAAGAGTTTTTCGAACGCGTTTCGAGCAATTCCCACCGGTTTCATAGGAGTAAACTTGCCCCACTGCAAATGCTCGAAAGGACAAGCATGAAAGAACTTTCCAACCGTACGGCGAGATTTACCGATTCGGTCATCCGCCGCATGACGCGCATCTCTAATAAGTACGGCGCCGTCAACCTCTCGCAGGGCTTCCCTGACTTCGATCCTCCTGTGCAGCTGCTCGAGAGCCTGAGCACCATCGCCACCGATCCCAAGCCGCTCTATCACCAGTACTCCATCACCTGGGGTTCCCAGGCCATGCGCGAGGCGCTCGCGGCCAAGCAGGAGCACTTTATGGGCATGCCGATCAACCCCAACGAGAACATCGTGGTCACATGCGGCTCCACCGAGGCCATGATGGCCGCCATGATGACGGTTACGAACCCCGGAGACAAGGTCGTCATCTTCTCGCCGTTCTACGAGAACTACGGCGCTGACACCATTCTCTCGGGTGCCGAGCCCATCTATGTGCCGCTCAACCCGCCCACATTCGACTTTGACCGCGAGGCGCTCGAGGCTGCCTTCCGCGACAACGACCCCAAGGCCATCGTCCTGTGCAACCCTTCCAACCCCTGCGGCAAGGTCTTTACGCGCGAAGAGCTCACCTTTATCGCCGACCTGTGCAAAAAGTACGACGCGTACTGCATCACCGACGAAGTCTACGAGCACATCGTCTACGCGCCCCATGAGCACGTCTACATGGCCACGCTGCCCGGCATGTTCGAGCGCACCATCAGCTGCAGCTCGCTGTCCAAGACCTACTCCATCACCGGCTGGCGTCTGGGCTACACCATCGCCCCGGCCCAGATCACCGAGCGCATCAAAAAGGTCCACGACTTCCTCACCGTGGGCGCCGCCGCTCCCCTGCAGGAAGCCGTCGTCACCGCCCTCAACTTCGACGACAGCTATTACGATGAAGTCCTTGACCTCTATGCCGCCAAACGCGACCTGTTCTGCCAGGGACTCGACAGCATCGGTCTTGAGCATAACGTGCCGCAGGGCGCCTACTACGTCATGATGGACATCTCTGAGTTTGGCTACGACAGCGACCTCGAGTTCTGCGAGGACCTGGCCTCAAAGGTGGGCGTGGGCGCCGTGCCCGGCTCGAGCTTCTTCCGCGAGCCCGTCAACCATCTGATTCGTTTCCACTTTGCCAAGCGAGACGAGACGCTTAACGCGGCGCTGGAGAACCTCAAGTCGCTACGTGATAAAATCAAGCCGCGCGGGTAAGGACGGCCCGGCAACTAAAGCAACCAAAGAAGCCTCGCACCGCCCGCCGCGTTGCGAGGCTTCTTTCTATAGCGCTTTCTTAAATGGTTTAGAGCTCTATACTTTAGTCACGGAGCAACTCGTCCCAGAGAGAGGAATACTATGGCAGAGCAGCAGCTTATCGGAGCGCTCGAGGCCGGTGGCACCAAGATGGTCTGCGCCACGGGCTATGCGGACGGTACGGTCCTAGAGCGCGAGCAGATCGCGACCACGACCCCGCAGGAGACCGTTGAGGCCGTCAACGCATGGTTTGCCGACAAGGGCATCGCCGCGCTGGGCATCGGCGCATTTGGCCCCACCGCAGTCAACCCCGCTTCGCCCCAATACGGCAAGATCCTGGAGACGCCCAAAACGGCATGGCGCTACTTTGACCTGCTGGGCACTATCCAAAACGAGCTCAATATCCCCTGCGGCTACGATACCGACGTCAACGTCGCCTGCCTGGGCGAGGTCACGTTTGGTTGCGCCCAGGGCCTCACTGACGTTGTGTATCTGACCATCGGCACCGGCGTAGGCGCCGGCGTGCTCTCGAGCGGTAAGCTCGTGCACGGCATGATGCATCCCGAGGCCGGCCACATCCTGGTCACGCGCGACCCGCGCGACACCATCGGCGAGCATAGCGCTTGCCCCTTCCATGACAACTGCCTCGAGGGTCTCATCGCCGGCCCCGGCGTTAAAAAGCGCTGGGATGGCAAGAGCGCCGGAGACATGGCCGATGACCCGGAGGCCATGGATCTGCTCGCCGGTTATCTGGCACAGGCGCTCATGACCTACACGCTGTGCTACGCACCGCAAAAGATCATCATCGGCGGCGGTGTGGCCGACCACACCCCCATCGTGCCGCTCGCACGCAAAAAGTGTGCCGAGATGCTCAACGGCTATATCGTCACGCCCGAGGTCAACGACATCGATAACTACATCGTCAACAATAGCCTTGAGGGCAAGCAGGGCATCATGGGCTGCCTGGCCCTGGGTGCCCCCGCGCTTCAGCAGTAGGCGAGGCAAAGGGGCGCCGCAACGTCCAGCAATCCCATCCTACGAGATAACGCCGCCACGCCCTGTATAAGCCCCCAAACAAAGAAAGGCCGCCTAGGACAAGCAATGTGTCCTAGGCGGCCTTTTTAGCACATATGAGCGATCGTAGAAGATATCGAAGCACAACGCCCGTCATCGCTCCGCAGCAGTCGATCATCACATCAGTAATCATACCGGCGCGACCGGGCACAAAGAGCTGAATCGTCTCGTCAATCGAGGGAATCAGCAGTAGGAAAACCGCCGTGGGAAGCAATACGTCAAAGGTGCGACGGCCCTCGATATCAAAAGCGTGCGTCGCCAGAATGCCGAGCACCATGTACTCGGTAAAATGCGCGCACTTGCGAACGACGAAGTTGGTCACCCACTCATACGGAAGCCCCATGCCGTTCAAAAAGCCGCGAACGGCCTCCATAATCGACAGGCTCAACGAACCAGACCCCGTACCGGGAACCAGCGAATTGCCCCAAATGACGAGCACCATGGCGCAGGCGGCAAGCGCCCATTTTCGATCGACCTTAACCATGCGGCAATTATGCCTCCGCGCGCAGCGGCGTAAAGCTGGCGGTACCGCCCTCGATAACGCTCAGATAGGCACGACCTGTGCGCTTGACGGCCGCAGACTGTAGACGGTTGATCTCTTCCTCGAGAATCTGATTGACACGCTCATGGCGGCGGTTTTCCATAACGCCGGCAGCGATAGCCTCGGCGCGCTCGATACCCTCGCGCGAGATACGCGCGGTATCCTCGGGAAGCACGGAGCTGTGGCGGCCGACATAGACGGGAGCAACCGACGCAGGTGAGGCTGCAGGCGTGGACACCGCCACGAGGGCGGGCTCGGCGACCTCGGCCATGATCGCCATGGCGGCGGCCCACATGTCCTCGTGGCCCGAATAATCGGCCATGGGGATATCTTCCTCAAGGGAGGCATCGGGGAGACTGTCGGTATCCACGCGATCCTGGACATCGATAGAAGCGGTGATGGCGGCGGGCTCGTCAAGATCGGCGAGATCCACACCCTTGGCATCGGAAATGATAGGCATGCTGGCGAGCTTGGCGTTGTACGGCGCCGCCTCCGCGGCCTGCATTTGGGCCGAAGCACCCCAAAGCGAGCTTTCGGCAGCACGGCGAGCGGCGATGGTCTCTTCGTCGACAGCCAGAGGCTCATCGGCAAAGGGGTCGGCGACAGGACCCGGCTGAGCTGCGCTCTGTTGGCCAGCCGAAGCGGCAGCCGCGGCAGAGGTGTACGCAGCCGACGACGCGCCGTTATAGGCGGCATTGTTGGCGGCGTTGGCCACAAGCGCCACGAAGGCTGCGGTGCTGCCCGCAGGGGCGGCATGAGAGCCCGAGACGGCGCGTGCGGCAGCGGCAATGTCATCGCGATTGTAAGAACCGGTCTTTCCACCGTTGGTGAGCTCGTCGATAGCGACCTGGTAAACGTCGCGTGAGCGCGTGGGATCGCAGCTGACTGGGGAATCGTCATCGAGCATGCTGTCAATCATAGACCACGCCTCGGCCTCATCCATGGCGTTAGCCGCGCGCGCGATGGTGGGAACGCCATCGTCGGCGTGGCGGCGCTGGAACGCACCGGTCAGGCCGGAGAGAAATACGGAAGAAGGCTGTGCGGCATTGGCCTGGTCGGCCGGGGGAGCAGGCTGAGGTGCCGCCCCCTGCTGCTGCGCGGGAATCGAGGCGGTCTTGAACTCGTTGTGGGTCCGACCAAACTGAGCGGCGCCGCCCACGGCATCGGGCTCAAACAAGCGGCCATCGTGCTCGGCACGATACTCGGAAATGCCCAGCGAGGCAGCATAGATACCCACGCCCGCCACTGCACCCACGGCAAAGGGAACAGCGCCCGCGACGACCGTCTCGTTCACCGACGAAAACGACAGCGTGGCAGCATACATCACTACGGGAGCGGCAAGGCCGATTCCGCAGGAAAGTCCAGCAAGGACTGCTCGTTGTGTTGCATCAGAAGAAGCCATGAGCTCTCCCCATCTTCCAGCACCCAAATCGCATCATTCAGTTGGCTGCGCGAGAGAAGATGAAGCGGGGCTATGCCCCAAAGCAACGGTATATGGTTCGTTTCATCTGCGTTTTCCGTCGCGAAGCTTAACAGCTATTATGCGAAACCCCCTTGGGGATTGCAAGCGACGAAGCGGGATTGAAACGGGAAAATCGCTGCCCTTGATTATCAACTTCATCCGAACACCTCCCACATTCATCCGCACATGTGCGGATGAATGTGGGAACCCGA
>CABSAN010000010.1 GCA_902475785.1 uncultured Collinsella sp. | reverse complement strand
GCTGTGCTATAGTGCAGCGCAACAGCAACTAGGTGCGACCGCGCCACGGCATCACGAAAGGAGCCACCAACATGAAGAACACAATGAAGTCTCTCAACAACTGGTGGTGGCGTGATGCGAATACGATCGGTCGACAGTGAGTCCCTCACGCCTGTTTTTGCGCTCTAGGTGATTGGAAGGCCTCCGGTTTCGACCGGGGGCCTTTTTCTATCTCGAGCCCGATCGCATTCGCATCACGCGCCTCCGCTTTTCTCTTGCACTCCCATTCCGAAAGGATTTTCACCATGTCTCAGAACACCACCGCCCCCCAGCCCCGCACCGTCCAGACCGCCGACCGCGGCAAACTCGATGTCCGCGCCCTCGTCCTGCTCGCCATCCTGCTCGCCGCCGGCTTCATCCTCAACTTCACCGTCGGCAAGACCATCTCGGGCATCTCGGGTGGCATGATCAGCCCCGAGTTCATCATCTCGGCCTTCTGCCTCACCATCCTGGTCGTTCGTCCCAACATCGGCCAGGCGCTCGTCATTGGCCTCATCTCGGCTGCCGTGATCCAGATCACCACCACTTCGCCGTTCGTCGATTTTGCCGCCGAGGGCATCGCCGCCATGCTCATGGCCGGCATCGTCAACGCCGCCGGCAAGAACGGTCAGGTCAAGCCCGCCATCGCTATTGTCGCAACCTTCCTGACCACCTTTGTCTCCGGCGTCATCTTCATGGTCATCAAGATGGCCATGCTCGGCGTGGTAGGCGAGCTCGCCGCCGCCATGCTGCCCGTCGTTGCCATGACCGCCGTCTTTAACGCCATTCTGGTCGGCGCCCTCTACCTGCCCATCCAGAAGGCCCTGAAGCTCAACTAACCCGCTCGACTTTACGAGCCACCCCATCTTGGCGTTCATTCGTCGCTCGCGTACCCAAGTACGCTTCGCTCCTCTTTCGCGCCAACCTGGGGCCCCTCGTAAAGCCATCTCCGTGCTTCACCACCAAAGACTGTCCCAAACGACTAGCTTTTGGGGACGTTCTTAAACGACTAGTCATTTAAGAACGTCCCCAATGACTATGAAAGGTATCCATGGAAACGATCATCAACGTCGACGATGTCTCGTTCTCCTATGGCACGCAGACCGAGCAGGCGCTCAGCCACATCTCGCTCAGCGTGAACAAGGGAGATTTCATCGGCATCATCGGGCCCTCAGGCGCCGGCAAGTCCACGCTTGCCGCCTGCCTGTCGGGTGCCGTGCCCCACCACTACACCGGCACGTTCTTCGGGTCCGTCATGGTCGACGGCCACGACACCTGCGAAGTCTCGCTCACCGACGTGTCGCAAATCGTCGGCAGTGTGCTGCAGGATATCGACACGCAGATGGTCGCTTCGGTCGTCGAGGACGAGATGCTCTTTGGCCTCGAGAACTTTGGCGTTCCCCACGACCAGATCGAGCAGCGCGTGATCGAAACGCTCGAGACCGTCGGCATCAGCGACCTGCGCGACCGCGAGATCGCCACCCTCTCGGGCGGACAGAAGCAAAAGGTAGCCATCGCCGCCATCCTCGCCATGCGTCCGCGCGTCTTGGTTCTCGACGAGCCCACCGCGGCACTCGACCCCGCCAGCTCCACGTTGGTCTTCGAGACGCTGCGTGAGGCAAACCGCGCACTTGGAATCACCATCGTCGTCGTCGAGCAAAAGGTCGCCCTGCTCTCGGAGCACTGCAACCGCGTGCTCGTGCTCAACCATGGCGAAATCGCGCTGCAGGGCGAGCCACACGAGGTCTTCGCGCATACCGACGAGCTCCGTGCCATCGGCGTCGACTGCCCTCGCGTCACGCGTATCTTCAATAGCCTCGAGGCCGATGGCCTGGTAAGCGGTACCCCCTGCTTGGATGTCGATGAGGCCGAGCGCATGATTTCGGGCATCGTCGACCCCGCACACGCGGCTATCGAAGCCCAGGCGCCCGCCGGTTCCCCGCATGCACCGTCGTTGCGCCCTCATGCCAAGGACGCCGAACCCGTACTCACCTTCGACCATGTTGAGTTTGCCTATCCCAATGGCGGCGCCGCCGTACACGACCTTAGCCTGACGCTCTATCCCGGCGAGCTCGTGGGCATCGTCGGCCAAAACGGCGCCGGCAAGACCACGCTCACCAAACTGCTCACAGGCCTGCTTAAGCCCGCCTCGGGCAGCGTGCGCGTCACGGGACTGGATACCGCAGCCGTTCCCACGAGCCGCATCGCTCGCGAGGTCGCGACCCTCTTCCAAAACCCCGACCGCCAGATCTGCAAGGACACCGTGCTCGACGAGGTCGCCTTTGGCCTGGAGCTTGCCGGCATCGACCGTGCCGAGGCGCTGCGTCGCGCCCAGCTCGTCATCGACCGCTTTGGCTTGCCGGCCGACGAGGCGCCCTTTTCGCTCTCGCGCGGTCAGCGACAAATGGTGGCGCTTGCCTCCGTCGTAGTGGTTGAGCCCAAGATCGTCGTGCTCGACGAGCCCACGAGCGGCCTTGATTACCGCGAGTGCATGACCGTCATGGAAACGGTGCGTACCATGGCCGAGCGCGGTTGCGCCGTTATCATGGTCTGCCACGATATGGAAGTCGTCTCCGACTTTGCCGAGCGCATTGTGGTAATGGCCGACGGTCGCATCCTCGACCGCGGCCGCACGCACGAGCTATTCTCGAACATCGATCTCATGCGGCGTGCCTACGTGGAGCCTCCCCAGGTTATCGAGCTCTCGCGCCGTCTGGCATCTTCCGTCTCGCCCGCTTTTGCGCAGGTGAGCGAGGTCACCGATGTCGTTCGAATTACCAAGGAGATGGTCCACCGTGGTTAACGTCATCGACTACATGCCGGGCGATACGCTGCTGCATCGCCTGAATCCCGTCGTCAAACTGGGCCTCGCCGCCGCCATCATCGTCGGCATCTTCTTGTCCGACACCTACGTGGCGCTGCTGGGCTTTTTGGCACTCACCCTTGCGCTGGGTGCCTATGCCGGCGTCGTCGACCGTCTGTTTTCGCTGCTCAAGTTGCTGATTCCGCTCGCGCTTATCATGCTGGTGCTCCAGCTGGCCTTTATGCGCGATGGCAACGTGGTGTGGGGTTTTATCACCGACACGGGCCTCATCACAGGATCGAAGGCCTGCCTGCGCCTGCTGGGTGTGGCGTTACCGCTCATCCTCATGCTCATGGTGACCAAACTCAACGACCTTGCCAACGCCTGCGTCGAGGTGCTGCACGTGCCGTATCGCTATGCCTTCACCTTTACCACGGCGCTGCGCTTTGTGCCGGTGTTTGGTCAGGAGATGAACGCCATCATGGAGGCGCAGACCGCACGCGGCGTCGAGTACGACACCAAGAACCCCATCAAGAAGCTTAAGCTCATGCTGCCACTGTGCGTGCCACTGCTCATCTCGAGCGTGGGCAAGACCGATGCCACAGCCTTGGCGGCAGAACAGCGCGGCTTCTATCTGCGTACGCGCGCCAGCTCGTACAAGCGCTACCCCATCAAGGGCCTGGACATCGCCGTGCTCATCGTCAGCATCGCCCTCATCGCCATCGGCTTCCTGTTCTAGTTCACCACCGACAGCAACCGCCCAACGCAAAAGACCTCGGCTCGCACCAAACGAGCCGGGGCCTTTACTGTTTCACCAGATAAAACCTACCAAAATAAACCTGTCCCTTTTTGGCGGGTCGGAAGCTAGAGGCGGTAGGGAGCGCCGCTACGGATGATGGATTCACGCACCAGGACGTCCATGGCGTCGAGGGTGATCTCGGGCATCTCTCGGTACTTCTGCAGCACCGATAGCTCGGTGCAGGCCAGAATGACGCGGTCGCAGCCGCTACGGGCGAACTCCCACATCACGCGGTCGAACTTATCCATATCGGGCTCACGTCCGGCCTTCACATCATCGTAGATAAGCGACATCACATCGTTCTGACGTTTCTCGCTGGGATAGACGACCTCAACACCCGCAGCCTTACATTCGCGGCCGTAGACGCCCGCGCCCACGGTGCCATCGGTGCCCATGATGCCGATCTTGCGCACCGGCTCGGCCGGCATACTCAGGTTGGGGTCGAACTCGCACTCCCCCATCACCGCGCCGGCCAGAGCATAGCGCACCGACTCACGCGGCATGTGGATAATCGGCACCTTCGTAAACGACTGGATCTGGTCATAGAAGTAGTGTGACGTGTTGCAGGGAATGGCAATGTGTGCACAGCCCAGCGACTCGAGTGCCTGGGCGCACTCTTTCATGGTCGCCAGCAGTTTGGCATGCTCGCCGGTCTTAATGGCCAGCGTGCGGTCGGGCATGGTCGACTTGGAGAGCACCACCATGTCGATATGTTCCTGATCGCAGGCAGCAGCCGTATGACGCACCACCTGGTCGTAGTAATACGACGTGGCCTCGGCGCCCATGCCGCCGATAACTCCCAGCTTTTCCATCGCCGCCTCCTTGGTGACGCTTGCGCAATTGCGCGTATCATACCCGCGCCCGCCCGATGCAAACCGGACGGGCGCCGCGCTCATCTACTTGTAATACGTCTTGAACAGCTTAAAGTGGCGCAGCTTGGTGTGCCACATGCGCAGCCAGCGGTTAAAGACAAAGTCGCCCTTCATAAACGAAGGGTCGGCGCCCTTGCCTTCCTTGTCCAGGCGATGCACCTTAGCGCGCAGCTCGGGATCCTTGACGTACTTGTCGACGACGCCCATGGGAACGACCATCCACAGGGCCTCGTCCTGCGCCGTCACAAACTCCGGCTCAAACGGGCGGTTAAACACATACTCGTCCACCACATACTTGGCAACGTTAAAGCCGCTGTTGGTAACGTAGTAGTTGCTGCGGCCCTGGCGCGTGTTGAAATCGAAGAACTTAAACGAGCCGTCGCGCTCGTCGTACTTAACGTCAAAGTTGGAATAGCCCACAAAGTGAAGGTCCTCGAGCAACTTGCGCACGCCGCCCATGAGCTCGTCGTTGGGCTCGGTAATGATACAGGCATGGTTGCCGACACCGTGGGGCTGATGCTCCTCGAGCAGCACATGGCCCAGGCACATCATGCGAACCTTACCGTTGCGGTCGGAATAGCTGGTGAGTACGCGCATGTACTCGTCGTTGCCGGGCACGCGATCCTGCAAGATCAGATCGTCGGTGTAGCCGCTGGCATACGAATCGCGAATGACCTGTTCCAGCTCGGCGCGGTCGGCAATCACATAGGCCTTCTTCTGGCCCTCGAACTCGTGCTGCCACCACATGATGCCGTCAGAAGGCTTCAGAATCATCGGGTAAGGAAAATCGATCTGGTCGAGCACTTCGGCAGGCGCCTCACCCTGGGCATTGAGCATCGCCTTGGTAAAGGTAAACGTGTGCGGATAGGGCACGCCATGCTTCTCGCACAGCTCGTAGAAGATCTCCTTCTTCTGGCACTGCTCGAGCATGCTGTAGGGCGCGTAGGGAGCGACGATGTTATCCGCCAGCTCATGAGCATCCTTGGCTTGAGCCACGAGAGCGACATAGTTGTCGCCACAGCCCACAAGGACAATCGTCTTGTCGGCATGCGCTTGGGCAATGCCGTTGACGGTTTTGAGCATCACGGGCATGGTGTCGATATCCACGTTGGGCGTGTAGTCGATAATCTGGCTGCGGTACGCGGGACCCGTCTGATACTTGCCAAAGACCAGACTCTTGACCTGGTACTCCTCGTAGAAGGCACGCGCCACCGAATAGGCGTTGATGTCGCCACCGAGCAGCACGGGAATGAACTCGCGCTCTGTAAATTGCAATGCCATGGAAACTTCCTATCATGAACTGCCCACACAATGGGCGGTCTTTGCGCAACTGAATTATTCTAGCGTGCCAAGCCGCCGGCGCCCAAAGCTCCACCGTATCTATGGCAATCGACGTAATCGTCCAGCACGAAGGCCAGCACGAAGACGGCGCTCACCGTTGTATGACAATGGGCAATGAACCTACCATTGTTGTAGGATTCAACATGTAGCCCGCCCCGTCGAAAGGTGCACCGTGCCCCAGGCTCATCCGATCAACAACCCCATCATTGACGCCGCCAAGCGCGAACTTGCAGATCGTGCCCAGACGGCAGCTCCCCTACGCACCGCAAACGATGCTTACAACGGGCCTGCCCGTATCGTCTCAATCAACACGTCGGAGCACAAAGGCACGCGTAAGTCACCCGTCGCCGACGGGCACGACACCGTCATCGAGCAGTTTGGCCTCGCCTCCGATGCGCACGCCGGGCATTGGCACCGCCAGGTTTCCTTTTTAGCTGCAGAGTCTATCCAGACGGCGCAGGCGCGCGGGCTCGATGTGCACGAGGCCGACTTTGGCGAGAACTTCACAACCCAGGGCATCAACCTGCTCTCGCTCCCCCTGGGAACGCAGCTCAAGATTGGCAACGATGTCCTGGTCGAAATCAGTCAGATCGGCAAGGTCTGCCACACCCGCTGTGCCATCTACTATCTCGCCGGCGACTGTATCTTTCCCCACGAGGGCGTTTTTGGCGTGGTACTAAAGGGCGGAGAGGTCCATACCGGCGACGATATCCGGGTAGTCAAACTCGGCGACGGCACCTGTTCGTTCACCCCCGCCGAGGCCCTCGAAGAGATTGAGCAGGCTCGCCAGAAGGGCACGCTGTAGTTATAAAACCCCACGTTGAGATAGCTTTTACAGCCCAAAACTCCTCTCAAACAGGGCTCTGTAACGTTAAAGTTGAACTCTATGGTTTCTCAACAATTCATCATAACTGCAGGTCAAAGCCAAAGCCTCAAGTTCAACTTGACCCTTTGGAACCTTTAAGGTTCAAGTTGAGGTCGAAAGCAGTAGTAGAATACCGTTCGAACCATAACCTACGATTGATTGCAGAGGGACTGGATGCAGCATTCGAATCATCGCACCGCAGCGCTCATTGCGTCGAAGCCGGCTCGTATCATCACGAGCGCCGCGCTTGCCGTTGCGCTGACGGCCACGCCGATGCTCTCCCCCGTTGCGGCGTATGCCGCCTCGCAGGCAACGCAGGACCAGCTTTCCGCAGCCCAGCAGAAGATCGAAGCCGCCACGAGCGCCTACAACGACGCCCGCACCAAACTCGATGACCTGCAAAAGCAGATTGACTCCAATGAGGCAAGCATCGAGGAAATCGAGGCCAAGCTTCCCGAGCAGCAGGCCAAGGCAAGCTCCGCCATGCGCGATCTGTACAAGTATCAGAAGGGCACCAATCCCATCGTGAGCTTCCTGGTCAACGCGCAGAGCCTGGGTGAGTTCATCACGACCTGCAAATACACCAACCAGATCACGAGCTCAAGCGTCGACGAGATCGAAGAGCTCAATAACATGCAAACCGAACTCGAGCAGAACAAGGCCGAGCTCCAGCAGGCCAAGTCACAGCTTGAGGCAGAGCAGAAAAACGCCGAGGATGCGCTGGCGCAGGCCCAGCAGCTCCGCAGCGAGGCACAGGCAAAAGCCGAGCAGGAAAATGCCGCCGAGCTTGCCAAGCTTGAGGCCGATAAGGCCGCTGCCGCCGAGAAGCTCTCGGGCGAGGGCGTAAGCGGCAGCAATTCCAGCAGCCAGGCCACCAACACCAACACCACCATCGACACCACGGTGAACAACACCAATACCGGTAGCTCCGATTACGATTCGTTCATTAATGAGTGGACGAGCCGCATCGACAATTATCTCGCCGGCTCCCCCATGGCAGGCCAGGGCTATAACTTTGCCGTCGCCGCTTGGAATACCGGTGTCGACCCCCGTTGGTCCCCCGCCATCGCCTGCATCGAGAGCACCAAGGGCGCTTATTGCGCCAATTCTTACAACGCTTGGGGCTGGAGTGCCCGTGGCGGCGGTTGGCGCAGCTTTGGCAGCTGGAGCGAGGGCATCTCCGCTCACGTTGCCTATCTGGGCGCCAACTACGGCTCCACCCTTACCCCGGCAGCAGCCAAAAAGTACTGCCCGCCCACGTGGCAGGACTGGTACAACAAAGTCGCCGCTCAGATGAACCGCATCTAAGTGCAACTGCAAAGGGCCCCAATGGGGCCCTTTTTCTTTTAGGTAGCGGAGGTATCGACGACGCCGGTCGCATTGGCAACCGCGACTATGACGATCATACATAGGAGCAGCACACCCAATGCCTTGAACCAGAGTTTCGCGAGTTTCTTGCCGCGATAGCTGTCGAGCAGCGCGAATCGCCGACGAAGACGACGCTTGTCGAACAGCGCAAAATGCATAAGCACCATAAGGCCATCGACAAAGAAAAAATACTCGATTATGAGAAGCCACGTCGGGTAGCTTTGGTTTGCTCCCGTGGGGTGAAAGACGGCAAAGTGACTTCCGGCAAAGAACACAAGCAGCGAGAAGCAGACGAGCGTATTCCAAATGCGCCCCAGAGACTCCGGAACGCGAGAGAGCAGACCGCATGCAGCGGAGGCGGCAGGCCTAGAAAGCCTTGCGGGGTTCTGGAGCCCTTGGGACGCCAACACCGTCTCCGAGGCCGGAGTACGGACAGGCGCAGGAGGCCGCACGGGGCGACTCAGATCGTATGCCGCGCGCGTCGCCCGTCCCAACGCTTCCGCGCTCGCAAAACGTTTGGTCGGGTCAAGCGCCATCGACATGCAGATGACATCGGCAAGTGGAGTGGGAATGCCGCGCGCCTCGCATTGCTCGCGCATGTCGAGCCCTGGTTTAGGGTCGACTCCCGTCAAGCAGAAGAACAACAGGGCGCCAAGTGCGTAGACGTCGCTGCGCACACTCGTCTGCCCAAACCCATACTGCTCGGGCGGCGCATAGGGTCGCGTGCCAAACTTGACGGTGTCGGCATCGGCGCCATCGCGCCATACGCGCGCGATCCCCAGGTCGATAATCACCAGCGATGAAAATGTCAGGCCGTCATCAGGCGTATAGTTGGCACCTGTCACGATGATATTCGACGGCTTGAGGTCACGATGGATCACCGGCGCCGACGTCTCCCCCGCCATTGCAAAACCGGCATGGAGCTCGCCCACGGCGTCGCAAAGGACAGGATACAATTCATGCGCATAATCGGGGGTGGCTCCCAGACGGTACACCAGCGCCCCGAGCGTCTCCCCTTCGATGTATTCCATAACCACGTTGAGCTCGTCGCCCACACGACGACAATCGACGATTCTGGGCAGGTGCTCAAAACGCCTGCCTGCCCGCTGAGCGGCAAACAGACGCTCGTATGCCCCGCCGATTTGAGCCGAAGCATCGATGCGTTTACGAACAAAGGGACCGAGCGAACCACCGCCGGTTCCTTCAAAGTACACGAGCTCGGTTGTTTCAACGGACGAGCGCTTAAGTACTCGCTCCACGCGATAGCTGTCGTCGCGATCGAGCGACGCCAGGTGCTCGGCAAGCGCTGCGGTCAGCTCGTCATCGGAATATGTTGGGGTCTGAGTATCCATAGGCTCCATCATAGCGCAGGGCGCAGACACCTCATGGCATCCGCGCCCCGTTCGTTTGCATCGTTGTTCGGCAGCTCCGCCGGCTCAGATATCAGCCGCTAACTCACCGTCTCCTCGCCAAAGCGATACAGCTCCTCGTTGACCTTTTGGAGGCTGCACCCGCGATCGATGCAAAAGATGATAATCGCATCGCGGCGGTCCTTGCAGTTAAGGACGCTTACCCCGGCAGCCGTCAGCGCACGGTTGGTCTCTTTGAGCGTCAGCGCCATCGCAAAGGCAATCTGCAGCACCTTATTGCGACTCGGATGACGCGCGCCGGTAAAGATCTGATAGCCAAAGGTCTCATTGAGATCGGCCATACGAACCACGCGCGAGCGCTCCAAGCCCTTTTCCTGCAGTAGCTGCTTCAGGTAGTTCGAAAGCGACGGGGTGGCAAAGTCGTGTTCTTTGATATAGCCATCGATGTTTGGCGCGTCGAGAAGCTCATTGAGTAACTCGTCAGTCAGCTTTTTATCGGGCATACGACTTCACCTCCCCCAGTGCATGCAACATGCTAGAAACCGCTTACGTCCGAACGCTCCCAGCTAGCAACCTGGTCGGGAGACACCGTACCCAGCGCCTCGAACTTCCAGGAGCCGCCCGCCTTCAGATGATTGGTGTTTGCAAGAGCCGTTCCAACCTGGTTGCCATCGGCATCATACAGAACATATTCAATCTGAATGTAGCTCTTTTCCTTATCCGTGTTATTGGTCAGCGTGCCCGTGATCTTATAGGTAAACTGATTGGAAGTGTCTTCAGCCTCGTCAGCAATGGTATACGGTTCTTGCGGTTCTTTTTGCTCCTCAGCCTGCCGTGTCGTCTCGGCAGGTTTTGCCGAATCGCTCGCAGACGAATCGGTTGAATTGCCACCCATAGAGCCCACGGCACCGACAATAACCAGCACCACGATGATGCCTAGGACAATCTTGCCGATCGGCTTCTTTCCCTCTTTTGCCATTATTCATCCTTCCTACGATCCGGCTACCGTGCCGGCACACAGCACATCGTAGGAAGGATTGAACTTGAATTCATTAGCTGAGAGCTAAGGCTGCGGTAAACGGCCAATGCAGTTATCCAAACGCCGAGCAAACGCACTGCGCGCGACCGTCTGCTGGCAGTGCATCAACCCACCGTGACGGATTCCCCGGTAAAGGTGCTCACAAGCAACAGGATAAAGAAGGCCAGATAGCTGATGCTCAGCAGGTAGGCGATGACCAAAAAGGCAATCCATCCTACATTGGTCTTACCGTCGGCGCGGCGCTGCTCACGACTGCGATAAAGCCAAATCGTCACGCCGATAGCAGTGATAAACAGTACGAGTGCCGCCGTAGCCAGCCCAGCAAGCACAAACATCACGCCAATGCCCACAGCGATGACCGGAAGCAGCAGCAAACCGCACCCGCATCCACCCGGACTATATACGGCAGACTGTCGGCGTCGCCTCATCGCCGCGCCACCCCCATCATCTTTGAGCACTACAGTGCGATAGCCTGCTGAACAGGAACGATCTTGTCGAGTTCCGGTTCAATCCGCCTTTTCTCGGCCTCAAGGTCAAACGCCACCTGAGCGCGCAGCCAATAACCATCCGTCAGGCCAAAATAACGGCAAAGACGGAGGTCGGTGTCGGCCGTCACGCGACGTTTTCCCAAGACAATCTGCCCGATACGCTGAGCCGGAATCCCAGTCTCTTTCGCAAGGCGATATTGAGAAATGCCCATGGGAACAAGAAACTCCTCTTTGAGAAGCTCACCAGGAGTCACCGGCGACAGCAAATCGGCCGAAGTCTCATCACTTGTGATAATCGACGATTTCGACATTCCAAGCCATCTCCTGTCTCCACTCAAAACAGACCCGATAGCGCTCGTTAACACGGATGCTATATTGACCGGCACGATCGCCCTTCAAAGCTTCCAGGCGGTTGCCCGGTGGAACGCGAAGATCATCAAGCGAAGCGCAAACCTGCAGTTGGCGAATCTTCCTCAACGCAACACGCTCAAAGGGCACGAACCTCCTGACCCGCACACCCATGGCAAAGCGTTCGGTATCCTCATCTTTATACGATGCAATCATAGTATCGCCTTACGTTAGTAACGTCAAACGTTTCTATAGACTTACATCTCTATTATATCGTACGTTTGTTCGTGTTTTCTAGAACAAATTGTCCTTCGCGCCTTAGTCAAGCAAAAGCAATCGTTTATAGACATCGAGGCCTTTGAGTAGGATTTCCTCGTCGAAGAGCATGCTATCGGTATGCAGAGCGCTTGTGGCATAGGCGGGGCAGCCATCCGAATCACTCGGGTTGTCTTGGTCCTCTGGCATACCCGTGCCCAGCAGGAAAAACACGCCCGGCAGATGGCGTTGATAGAACGCGAAATCCTCGGCGATTAGCAGCGGTTCCTCCACAAGCTGCAGCCCGGGCAAGGCAGGCGCGACGCTGGCAAACAACTCGGGGTCGTTGTCGACCGGCGGATAGCCCTCGGCAAAGTCGAGATCATACGTGCAGCCCGTTGCGGCACAGGCATCGTCCAGCACGCGGCGCACGCCTTCGCGCGCCCGGTCGAACATGTCGTCCGTAAACACACGCAGGCTTCCGGCCACATGGGCCTCCCCCGCCACCGCGTTGCAAACCGTACCGGCCTGCAGCAGACCAAACTTACCGATACAGGGCTCGTCGGCACCCAACTCATCCATCAGTTCGCGCTCGGCAACCAAGAACTTGGCAGCCGCCAGCGCTGCATCGTGCGACTCCTCGACCGGAACGCCATAGGTCTTAGCGATATGGATGCTCGTCCCGTGAATATGAATGTGCGTCTCACTCGAACGCGCCAGCAACGGACCGGAGCAGCTCGCCAACGTGCCGGCGAGCAGATCGGGCCACACATGGAAGCCGAAGATGCGATCCGCCCCGTAGCGCTCGAACACGCCGCTCTCGCACACCGTCTTGGCGCCACCGGTCGTTTCCTCGGCAGGCTGGAACACAAAAAGCACGTTGCGCTTAAGTGAACCCGGCTGCTCGCGAATCGTACGGTCGACAAAGGTCGCGGCGGCAAGCGCCATAGCCATGTGTCCGTCATGTCCGCAAGCGTGCATCTTGCCGGGATGGATCGAGGCAAAGGCCGCTCCCGTCGCCTCCGCGATGGGCAGCGCATCCATATCGGCGCGAATCGCCGTGGCACGCGCGGCACCAACGCCAGCGTCGAAGAAAGCGCAGACGCAGCTGGGACACGGATGGATCACCTCGCAAGCGAGCGGCGCCAACACGCCCTCGATATAGGCGATAGTCTGCGGAAGATCGAAATCGAGCTCCGGAATGCGATGGAGATCGCGGCGATAGCGACGGAGTTCTTGGAGCTCGGTCATAGAGAATCCCTTCGTGAGGCACATCTGTTGCAACTTATTGTGATACAGGATTGTGGCACACATGTTTCCAGCATATTGCTGCATTTTTTAAACGTTATATACGAATACTCTTGTTTGGTAAAGTGCAACGTGATAGGGTCTTTACCACTTGATAGAGGCGCGGGCACGAAGAGCCGCGGGCGAGCCGGCAGGCTTTGACCCCGTGGGGAGGCGAAACCCGCCGAACTGGGTTTTTCGGGCACGAACAACCTGGTGGGCCTGTGGGAAACACCCACAGGACTGTCTGCAGCAATGCGGGAGCGCTATCCGGACATTGGGTCCACGCTATGCGGATTCGATGCGCAGATGGCGCCGTCTGGATAGCGAGGTTTACGGGACATGGCATTGACCCCCAACGAGGCATATGCGGCCAAGCAGCCGTTTGTGGACAAGGAGACACTCGAGCATATCGTCGAGCAGTTCCCCACGCCGTTTCATCTATACGACGAGGCAGGCATCCGCCGCAACATGCAAGAAGTGCGCGACGCCTTTGCATGGAACCCGGGCTTTAAGGAATACTTTGCCGTCAAGGCCAACCCCAACCCGGCGCTCATCTCCATTCTCAACGAATACGGCTGCGGCTGCGATTGCTCGAGCTATACCGAACTCATGATCGCCCGCTCGCTGGGCATCACGGGACACGACATCATGTTCTCTTCCAACGACACGCCGGCTGCCGACTTTGAGCTCGCCAACAAGCTGGGTGCCATCGTCAACTTTGACGACATCAGCCACATCGAGTTCTTTGAGCGTGTTGCGGGGCCCATCCCCAAAACGGTCAGCTGCCGTTTTAATCCAGGCGGCCTGTTCCAACTCTCCAACGGCATCATGGACAACCCGGGCGACTCCAAATATGGCATGACCACCGAGCAGCTCTTTGAGGCCTTCCGCATGCTCAAGGCCAAGGGCGCCGAGAATTTTGGCATCCATGCCTTCCTTGCCAGCAACACCGTCACTAACGGCTACTATCCCAAGCTCGCACGCATCCTCTTTAAACTTGCCGTGCGCCTGGAGCGCGAGACCGGCGCACATGTCGCCTTTATCAATCTGTCCGGCGGTGTGGGTATCCCCTACCTGCCCGAGCAGCAGACTAACGACATTCACGCCATCGGTGAGGGCGTACACGCAGCCTACGACGAGATTCTGGTCCCCGCCGGCATGGGCGATGTGGCGATCTGCACCGAGATGGGTCGCTTTATGATGGGCCCCTACGGATGCCTGGTCACCAAGGCCATCCACGAGAAGCAGATCTACAAGGACTATATCGGCGTGGACGCAAGCACCGTCGATCTGATTCGTCCTGCCATGTATGGCGCCTACCACCACATTACGGTGATGGGCCAGCCGGGTGGCGACGACAAGACCACAGCGCCCGTCACGGACACCTACGACATCACGGGCAATCTGTGCGAGAACAACGACAAGTTCGCCATCGACCGCGAGCTTCCGCATATCGACATGGGCGACCTGCTCGTGATTCATGACACCGGCGCGCATGGCCACTCTATGGGCTACAACTACAACGGCCGCCTGCGCTCCGCCGAGGTCCTGTTGCGCCCCGATGGCTCGGCAGACCTCATTCGCCGCGCCGAGCGCCCGGGCGATTACTTTGCCACGCTCGACGTGCTGCCGTGCGGCCGCGAGCTGCTGGCCAAATCGCGCGCCGAAAGCGCCCGCCGTCGCGCTCAGGACGAGCGCCTAGCAGTCGCCGCCCAATGGAACAAACGCGTCCAGATCGCGGAAGCGAAGGAGAAGAACATGGATATCCGCAATCTCGAGGGCTCAATCGTCGCCCTTGTCACGCCGTTTAAAAAGGACGGCAGTGTCGACTTTGACGCGCTTGAGCGCCTTATCGATTTCCACCTGCAAAATGGCACTGACGCCATCCTCACCCTGGGCACCACCGGTGAGAGTGCCACGATGACCGATGACGAGGACAACTCCGTCGTCGCCGCTGTGGTCAAGCATGTTGCAGGACGCGTCCCCGTTATTGCCGGCTCGGGCTCCAACTCCACGCAGACCATGCTCACCAAGTCGCTCACCTATCAGGGCCTGGGCGCCGACGGTCTGCTGCTCATCACCCCCTACTACAACAAGTCCAATGAAGAGGGTATCTATCAGCACTTTAAGACCGTCGCCGATGCCGTGGACATCCCCTGCATCCTGTACAACATCCCCGGCCGCTGTGGCTGCGGCATCAGCGAGCGCAACGTAGAACGCCTGGCCGCGCACCCCAACATCATGGGTATTAAGGAGGCCTCGGGCAGCGTCGCCTACGCGGCCAAGATCGCCCACCTGCTGTCAGACGACTTCCGCATGTACTCGGGCGAGGACGCGCTTACCGTACCGCTCATGAGCCTGGGCGCCTCGGGCACCATCAGCGTGTGGGCCGATGTTCAGCCGCAGCTCGTGCACGACATGTGCCGCGCCTATCTGGACGGTGACGTGGCACGCGCCCGCGATATCCAGATTGCTGGCCAGCCGCTCATCAATGCCCTCTTTAGCGAGGTCAACCCCATCCCCGTCAAGGAAGCGCTCGCCCAGATGGGCATGATCGAGGCAAACTACCGTATGCCGCTGTGCCCCATGGCAGACGACACGCGAGCCGCACTTACCGATGCTCTGAAGGGAGCTGGTCTGCTTGATTAAGACCGTCATTATGGGAACGGGCCGCATGGGCTCGCTCATCCGCACCACCGCCGAGGGCGTTGTCGACGCCGCCGGTCAACCCGTTTTTGATATCGTGGCCCAGATTGGCTTCGATTTGAGCAAGCTCGAGAACGCACCGGCTGCCGATGTGATTATCGACTTCTCGAACGTCGCGACCTTCGACGCCGTCGTCGCCTATGTCGAGCGCACGGGCGCGGCATTGGTCTCAGGCACCACAGGCTACACCCCCGAGCAGATGGACCGCCTGCGTGAGCTGGGCCAGAACACCCGCGTTATGCACTCGGGCAATTACTCCATCGGTATCGCAGCCCTGCGCCATCTGGTAGCGCAGGCTACACGCGAGCTGCCCGGCTTTGACTGCGAAATCGTCGAGACGCACCACAACCAAAAGGTCGATGCCCCCAGCGGTACCGCCAAGCTGCTGCTCGACGCCGTAGTCGAGGCCGAGCCCGAGGCAGGCTACCACCCCGTCTATGGCCGCGAGGGCATGTGCGGCGCGCGTGACCCCAAGGAGATCGGTATGCACTCGCTGCGCGGCGGCACCGTCGCCGGCGTGCACGAGGTAAGCTTTTTCGGCCAGGACGAGGAGGTCACGCTCACCCACCGCGCCACGAGTCGTCAGATCTTTGTCAACGGCGCCTTGGCAGCCGCGCAGAAGCTCGTCACCCGCGAACCCGGCTTCTATACGTTCGACCAGGTCATGTTTGTCTAACCAGGTGTCAACCGAATCCGCCCAAAGGAGAGATAGCAAATGAGTAACGCAGCCGAGATGGATGCACAGGAGATTATCAACTACATCGCCACCGCGCCCAAAAAGACGCCCGTCAAGTTGTACGTGCGCGAGAAGCCGGGCATGAAGGTTGCTTGGGGCGACGCACATGTCTACGGCGGTCGTCGCGGCAAGACCGTCTTTGGCGACTGGGATGAGCTTAAGGCCATCCTGGACGCCAACGCCGATTCCATCGATTACTACGACGTGGAGAACGATTGCCGCAACTCCGCCGTGCCCATGCTCGACCTTAAGGGCATCAACGCCCGCATCGAGCCGGGCGCGATCATCCGCGACCGCGTCGAGATTGGCGACCGTGCCGTCATCATGATGGGCGCCATCATCAACATCGGCTCCGTTATCGGCGAGGGTTCCATGATCGATATGGGCGCCGTGCTAGGCGGCCGCGCCACCGTGGGCAAGAACTGCCACATCGGCGCTGGAACCGTGTTGGCAGGCGTCGTTGAGCCCGCAAGCGCCACGCCCGTCATCATCGAAGACGACGTCATGATCGGCGCCAACGCCGTGGTCCTGGAGGGCGTACGCGTGGGCAAGGGCGCTGTTGTTGCCGCCGGCGCCGTGTGCGTCGAGGACGTCCCCGCCGGTGCCGTCGTGGCCGGTGTCCCCGCCCGCGTCATCAAGATGCGCGACGAGAAGACCGACAGCAAGACCGGCCTGGAAGAGGGCTTACGTCAACTTTAATAGTTACGCGGTTTTGACAAACCGCGTTTTCGCTGACGTATGCCCAACCTGCGGCGCAATGTCAGCAACCAAGCCGAAAACAAAAAAGGCCGAAGTCCCGAAGGGCTTCGGCCTTTGCTTTCTCGCTGTAGGCGCAACGCAACTTATCGATTCTCGATGCTACCGATATTTTTGAGCTCGATGGAGATGAGGCCGTTAGGCTCATTGACGAACTCGATGTACTCGGAGTTGGAACCCATCTCGGCCGGGAAGCTGATCTCGATACCCGTGTCGGTACGAATCTTGTGATTGCGCACCGCCGCGCGTTCGACCTGCTTGCGCTCCACGGGCACACGCTCAGGCACCTTCTCCTCGGTCAGTGCCGCGCGCACGCTCTCCTTGATGACCGGCTCGTCCTCAAAGACCTCGTCGACGATATCCCAAGGCGGCAGCTCCTCGTCATCCTCGACCTTCTCGGCCACAGCGGCCTTAACCTTTGCGAGCGCCACGGCCGTGTTGGCACCGTGCTCCCCGGCGACTTCCTCGACCACACGCGTCACGGTGTCGATGACCTCCTTGCCCGATACGCCCGTGTCGCACTGCAGCAGGCCATCGGGGATAAGCATACGGTCCTCGCCGGCGATCTTGCGTTTCTTGTCCACATAGCCGATCTCCATGGTGCTCGCGCGCACGATGGCATAGCTCGGCACCTTTTGCGAGGGGTTCGGCAGAATGGCGTAGTGGCGCGCGATGTCGTTGCGCACCTCCCCTTCCTCGCGGCCCACTTCGTGCATAAAGGCCTGCTTGGAGCCCAGCAGCATCACGGCAAACCAGCGGGCATCCTCATCGTCGTCAAAATCAGCCACGAGCACGTCGGTGGACTCAGCTTTCTCGGCCTTGGTGAGTTCGGAAGAGATGAACTCCGCAATCTGCTGCGACAGGTCCACGAACTCACGCTCACCAAAGAAATAGCTCTTGAGCTCGCCGCCGAATGCGGAGTTCTCGGCAAACGTGGCACGCTTGTTATCGGCCGAAGTGCGCGCGCGACGCAGATGTGTGGTCACGAAGTTGCGGACAGTACGGCTTTCGATATCCAACTCGCGCTGGCTCATGACGTTGACGGCAGAGTCAAAGTCCAGGATATGCAGAATCGCGTGATTGATTTTCATATACGGCATTCCGTTCTAGATCGATTTCGGCACGAATCAGTATAGCGGTCGAGCCCGCCCCAGGCGCTTCGAAGATTGGTGCATCGGGGACAGGTTGCTTGCACCAATGGTTAGCGCAGGAGCTCGGACTGCCAAGCCTCGAGCTGTTCTGCCAAACTCTTGCCGGCAGCGGGCATGTCGATCTGAGGTCGTTTGGGCAGCAGTGCGCATTTAAGGATTGCTACGATGGTCTGCGAGACAAAGCGTCGTGTATCCTCGTCAAAGCCTTGCGCAGCCTGGAGCATCACGGGCAGGCTCTCGCGCAGATTCCCAGCGATATCCGCAAACCGCTCAGCACCCGTAGCCTCAAACACGGAGAACAACGCATCTACAAAACGCTCGCGTTCGCTAGGCGACACTGCAAGCAACATCTCGCGAATGGAACCATCAACGTATCGAGCACCGGCAGACAGGCGCTCACAGTACACGAAGTCGTGACCATCAACCACCCAGCTAAAGGGATTGTGCTGCAGCAGGCTGAACTCGGTGCTCTCAACGATGGCATAGTCCTCCTGTGTCTCGAACATCATGCCAAAGATCGACGACCGAGGTAGCGTCTTGTCGATTCGACCGGAAAGATCGGCAAAGGCGTTGCCGTTCAGAAACTCCTCGACGAAGCCCGGACCATCATGGGAATACGCCCGTTCGATTCGCTCACGGGCGACATCGGAGCACATCGCCGCACCGTACACCGCAAGGTTTCCGCCCTTGGAATGACCTCCGCACAAAAGCGGCCCGTCAATCGCATCCGCCGCCTCGTCCACATAACGTGCCGCGGATTCCTGGGCCGGCACAGGACACCGGAACGCCATGTTAAAGTCTTCTTTCCAGCCCACAATCGTACTATCGGTCCCCCGGAAGGAAAGATAACTAAACCCTGCCGGAAACCGGAACGCCATGGCTGCAAACTGCTCTGTCGCCACCACATCGCTCACGACACGATAGCCGCAAACGTGCACGCCACGGTAGCGAGGACTTGCTGCCACGGCCTCCAGCAAGGCCCTGCTCCCCTCTGGGTCCCACAAGTCGTCAATCATGTCCCGGTAGCACTCGGCACGCAGCAGCTCGCGTACGTCTAGGCCCTGCCAGTTCGTCAGCTCCGCCATATCACCCGGCAAACGCAAATAGGACAACCACGCAAAGACCAGGCTGTCCACCGCGCAGAACGGCCGCTCCTCAAACGGATCAAACGCCGTCTGGGCATAGGTCAAAAAATTAGGCGAATCCGACATGGCCCTCCCATCAACTATGGTGTATTGGGATGGTGCATTGGGGTCAGGTTACTTTGCACCAAAAGGCGCCCGGGCCGTGTGGACCCGGACGCCTTCATTGTAGCTTTTCGCTCTAGCGAGCTTGATTTAGCAGGAGAAATCGACGCTGTCGATGATGTCCTTGAGGGCCTTGGCGGAGACGGTGAGCTCATGCTGCTCGTCATCGTTCAGCGGCACGGGGACGCGGCAGACAACGCCGTCGCGGCCAACGACAGTCGGCATGGAGATGGCAAGATCGGACAGGCCATACTCGCCCACCATGAGCGAGGAGACAGGCAGAACGGTCTGCTCATCGCGCATAACGGCGGTGCAGATGCGCTTGACGGCCATGGCGACGCCATAGTAGGTGGCGTGCTTCTTCTCGATGATGGTGTAGGCGGAGTTCTTGACGTCCTCAGCGATGCGCTTCTCGGCAGCCTCATGCTCCAGGTGGCCGTGAAGCTCACAGAAGGTGTTCAGCGGAACGCCGGCAACCTGAGCGCTGGACCAAGCGACAAACTCGGAGTCACCGTGCTCGCCCATGACATAGGCCTGGACATCGCGCGGGTCAACCTCGACGTGGGCACCAAGCATCTGCTGCAGACGGCCAGTGTCGAGCACGGTGCCGGAGCCGATGACATGGCCCTCGGGCAGGCCGGACATCTTGATGGCGGCATAGGTCAGAACATCAACCGGGTTGGAGACGATGAGCAGAATGCCTTCGAAGCCGGACTTCTTAATCTCGGGGATAATGGACTTAAAGATGTTAACGTTCTTGTTGACCAGGTCCAGGCGAGTCTCACCGGGCTTTTGGGCAGCGCCAGCGGTGACGACGATCATGGCGGCGTCGGCGACATCGGAATAATCGCCGGCGTAGATCTTCATCGGCTCGGCAAATGTCATGCCGTGCGCGATATCCAGGGCCTCACCCTCGGCACGATTCTTGTCCACGTCGATGAGGACCATCTCGGAGAACAGACCACTCTGCATCAGCGCGAACGCCGAAGACGAACCGACGAAACCGCAGCCGACAATAGCGACCTTCTTCTCGTTAACCATTAGAAACTCCCATCTCTCTCCACAAACAAGCCGCCCGGGAACGACCCGAGCGGCTTGCCGTAATCCCAATACATCCAATCGGGACTTTGATTATGCTCCTATTCGCAGCCAAAAATCGACCGTTTACCGAAATTGTTTGCAGAATTCGTAAAATAACTGCACGAAATCGGTTTCGAGCTATTGACGGGTCGAAATAGGTTTCTAATACAGGCCAGCCTCGCGAATGGCCTCGACAGCCAAAGCGATCTGATCGGGCGGCAGGACCAGTGCCATACGCACGTGCCCCTCGCCCGAAGGGCCAAAGCTCGCGCCCGGCGTCACCACAACGCCGGCCTTCTCCATAAGCTCCTCGCAAAACGCCATGGAATCGGTGCGACCACCGGGAAGCTTGGCCCACACAAACATAGAGCCATGCGCGTTGGGACGCTCCCAGCCCAGGCCCTCAAGACCGTCGCACAGGGCATCGCGGCGTTCCTGGTACTTCAGACGCTGCGCCTCGACCTCATCGCGCGGACCGTTCAGGCAGGCGATGGCAGCCTTCTGAATCGGGAAGAACATACCAAAGTCGATCTGGCCGCGCAGCTTGGCAAAGGCCGAGACCACATCCTCGCGACCGACCAAAAAGCCGATGCGTGCGCCGGTGACGTTAAACGACTTAGAGAGCGAGAAGAACTCCACGCCCACCTCGAGCGCGCCAGGGTACTGCAGGAAGCTGCCACCCGGCTCGCCGTCGAACACGATATCGGAGTAGGCATTGTCATGCACGATCAACAGATCATGCTCGCGGGCAAAGGCGATAATCTCCTCGTAGACCTCGGGCGTGCCCACCGAGCCGACCGGGTTCGCGGGCAGCGACACGATCATATACTTGGCGCGATCGGCCACCTCGGGATCGATGCCCGCCACATAGGGCAGGTAATTGTGCTCGGCAACCAACGGATAGTACTCGAGCTTGGCATCGGCGATCTTGGCACCCGCCTCAAAGACCGGGTAACACGGATCGGGAACCAGAATGGTGTCACCCGGATCGAGCAGGGCCAGGCCCAAATGGCCCACGCCCTCCTGCGTGCCGTTGCACGACTGCACCATAGACGGCGTAATGCCCGAAACGTCAAAGCGGCGCTCATAGTAATCGCACACGGCTTGCTTGAGTTCGGGCAGGTCGCGCAGGGCATACTTCCACATCTCAGGATCTTGGGCTGCCTGCGTGAGCGCCTCGACCACATGGTCGTACGGCTTAAAATCGGGCGTGCCCACGCTCATGTTGTAAATGGTCTTGCCCTGAGCCTTCAGCGCGAGAAGCTTGTTGTTGAGCGAGGCGAAGACCTCCGCGCCAAAGCGGTCGAGACGCTGCGATGCCTGCATGGTGCCACCTTTCGATATGAAAAACGCGGCGCTCCGACAAGAGCGCCGCGCGATACGGGCCATCAGATTGCAAAAGTGTAACGCTTGCAACCCCCGTATTGGTTCAATTTAGCCAACCTTAGTCAACTGGATTGAGCGCGTCGATCTGCGCAAGCCACAGACGCGAGCTAGCGTCACTCGGCATACGCCAATCGCCGCGCGGGCTGAGCGTCACCGAGCCCACCTTGGGACCATCGGGCAGGCAGCTGCGCTTAAACTGCTGGGCAAAGAAGCGACGGTAGAACGTACGTAGCCACGTGTAGACGGTCTTGGCGTCGTAGACGCCCTCGAAGCTCTTGAGCGCCATGCGGTAGATCTTGCCCGGCTCAAAGCCAAAACGCAGCAGGTAGTAGAGGAAGTAGTCGTGCAACTCGTACGGGCCCACCAAATCCTCGGTCTTCTGCGCAATCTCGCCGTCGCCCGTGGGCGGCAGAAGCTCGGGGGACACCGGCGTATCGAGGATATCGAGCAAGACCTCGGCAATGCGCCCGCCAAAGACATCGGCGGCATAGCGTACCAGATGGCGCACAAGCGTCTTGGGCACGCTCGCGTTGACGGCGTACATGCTCATGTGGTCGCCGTTATAGGTAGCCCAGCCGAGCGCCAGCTCCGACAGGTCGCCCGTGCCAATGACAAAACCGCCAGCCTGGTTGGCCAGATCCATCAGAATCTGCGTACGCTCGCGCGCCTGGCTGTTCTCGTAGGTCACGTCCTGCACGGCCGGATCATGCTCAATGTCCTTGAAGTGCTGCTCCACAGCCGCATGGATCGAAACCTCGCGGAAGCTCACGCCTAGGTCGCGAGCGAGCGACTCGGCATTGGACTTGGTGCGGTGCGTCGTGCCAAAGCCGGGCATGGACACGGCCGTGATACCGGTGCGCGGCAGGCCCAAGGCGTCGAACGCACGCACGGTCACGAGGAGCGCCAGCGTGGAATCGAGGCCGCCCGAAAGGCCGATGACGGCCGCCTTGGTGCCCGTATGGGCAAGGCGGGTCTTGAGGCCGGCGGTCTGCAGGTCGAGGATAGTCTCGCAACGCTCAGCCAGATCACCGTGGTCGGCCGGCACAAAGGGAGCGCGGGGGAAGACTCGGTCGATGTCGAGCGCATCGCGCAGGACAGGTTCTTCGGCCAGTACGCCCTCAAACGAAAACTCAACGGTCGCGGATTCCGGCGCATCGTCGGTGCGCGTCCACGTCGTCGAGCGACGGCGCTCGGCAACCAGGCGGTCAAGGTCAACGTCGGCGATGGTCATATCGCAGGTAAGCAGTTTGGTCGCGGCGAGCTTGGAGCCGTTTTCGTAGACGAGGTTCTCACCCGCAAAGACCATGTCGGTCGTGGACTCGCCCTCGCTCGCGTCCGCGTAGGCATAGGCGCAGTACAGGCGCGCGCTCTGATTGGAGATAAGGCTGCGGCGGTAATCTGCCTTACCGATAATCTCGTCCGAGGCCGACGGGTTGAGAATCACCGTCGCACCGGCAAGCGCCATCTCGGTCGAAGGGGACGCCGGCACCCACAGGTCCTCGCAGACTTCAACGCCCAGCACCATATCCTCGGCACCCTCATCACAGCAGCGGTAGACAAGCCCCGAACCCAGCGGAACCGGACCCTGACCGGCAAATTCAACCCACACGGGATCCGCAGGCGACGGAGCAAACCAGCGACGCTCATAGAACTCGCCATAGTTGGGCAGATACTTCTTGGCCGTGAGGCCCAAAAGCTCGCCCGCGCAGCACACGGCGGCACAGTTGTAGATATTCTCGGCAACCGCAACGGGAAGACCGATGGTAAAGACGATCGGCAGCTCACGGGTTTCATCGAGGATATGCACCAGAGCAGCCTCGCAGGCATGCAGCAGTGTGCGATTATGGAACAGATCGGCCGCGGTATAGCCAGTCAGATTAAGCTCGGGCAACACCAACGCGCGAACGCCACGCCCGGCAGCATCGCGAACAGCCGCCAGCGCAACCTCGGCATTGCCCTCGACATCGGCCACGCGAATCTGCGGCGACGCCGCCGCCACACGCAAAAAGCCATCAGACTGAGAAAGGTGAAGATTCATAAGAATGCTCCCGTGCGTAGACGCCATTCACAACAATTAGCAAGTCCTATTGTAGTTCAACCGCCGGGTGGAACCGCATCCCACCAACTTGGTGAGCAATTGATGAGTTGATGGTATCTGTTAAATGTCACGTACGATTCACATCTGGTGGGTACCCTGATGGCTGCACGAAACGAAGCAGATTTACACCGGGAGGACCCCGTATGACAACCAAGTACACCGACGCGCCTCGCACGCGCGTCATGACGCCGGCATCGCTCAACAACGGCGTACACGAGAACCATTCCATTGGACAGACCATGGCCATCGCGCCCAAAAAGGGCCTGTTCGACGACATTTCCATTCCCCAGATCATCGCCGGCGCCGCAGCTGCCGCCACGAGCGTGGCGCTTGCTTCAAAGATCGGCATTGCCGGCTCGGTGATTGGTGCCGCTGTGAGCTCAGTCATCACTGTTGTGTCCTCGCAGGTCTATCGCCACTTTATCTCCGCCAGCGCCGAAGCAATCAAGGGCACGCATGCCGCTGTCGACTACCCTGCCGGCGCCTACGAGCCCGTTGAGCCCGATGTCGAGGAGCACCTAGGTGGCGCCGCGACCACGCAGGAGATGCGCCAGGTTGCGGGACGCGCGACCACGGCGCGCGTCGCCCCCAACAGCCTGCGCGCCAAGGCGGCGGCAGAGCGCAGCCAGACACAAAAGAAGGTCATCGTCTTCTCGATCGCCATCGCCATCGTCGCGGTCATCGCCTGCGCCGGCGCCATCCTTATCACCACTGCCGGTGAGGGTCTGGGCGAGCGTCCCGAGCCAATCCTGTCGTCGCGCACGACCGAGAGCGATGCAAATGGCAACACTCAGCCGCAGGATCAGCAGGCACAGACGGACGACACGCAAGACAGTCCTACCTCTGCCAATTCGTCCTCGAACACCCAAAACCAATCGCAGGGCACCGATTCCTCTACGGCCAACAGTGGCACGCCGTCCGGCACGACCGACTCAAGCCAAACGACTGACGGTTCACAGCCGAACACGGGAGGCCAGACGAGCGACACCACGTCGGGAACGGGCACGGCAGACAGTAACAACACCAACAGCTCGAGCGGAACCGCTTCCGGCACGGCATCTGACAACTCGAGCCAAGGCACGGCATCGGGCAACTAAGCACGTTTGCCTCTCATAGATAACCGACCTGTACAACGGGCGCGAATCGAAAGCGGTTCGCGCCCGTTTGCCTTGGGCGCCGCCATGGCGAACGCCATGCGATGGTAAGATGCTTTACATGTGTAAAGAGGAGATTTGCCATGAGCAAGACAATAGTTAGGCCCACGCTTTCGCTGGGCAACCACATCTATCTGTATCGCCTGCTGCGCGATGCGATTGGATATGGCAAGCAAACGTTTATGACGCAGGTCGAGGAGGCGCTCGCCGCTGGCGACATGACCGCTTATGACCTGGGCTTCGAGTCCACGCGCGAGCTGCTCGAGGAGCTCGACGACTGCATTAAGCTGACCGTCTTTAAAGGTGGCCGCCTGTATGCCACGGTCATCGCCAACGAGGCCTGGGATGCTGCGCTTGCCAAGGGCGAGGACAAGCCCAAGACCGCCAAGGGCGCCAAGCAGTCCTACAAAAAGAAAAAGCGCGGTGAGAAGGACCTCAAGGCCGTGCGCCCCAAGCACGTTAAGCGTCCCGAGCCCGAAGCCATGGTTGAAGCCGCGCCGGAACCCGAGCCCGAGACAGAGATCGAAGTTGCTATTGAGGTAACGGCAGAAGCCGAAACCGAAATCGCCGCCACGACCGATTCCGAAGTCATATCCGAGCAGGAAGCCACTGTGGAGCTCAACGAAGCGCCCAAGTCGACAACCGAAGAAGCCGCTGACCAACCCGAGCCGTCTGCGTTCCAAAACAGCGATGTCTTTGGCGACGAGGCCGAGAACGATCAGTCCGACAAGCCCGCAGATCAAGACGCTACCGAGTCGACACCGGAGCCCGAGACGCCGCAGCCCGCCATCTCGCTCACGGTCGTCTATGACCCCGAGAACGCCAACGCCGGCATCACCACCATGGCATCCACGCCCATCGAAGCAAAGTCGAGCGTCGAGAACGAGGACGCGACGCAGGTTGAGGTTGAAACCGCAGCTGCAGACGCGCCCGTCACCGTGGAGCCCGCAGATTCCACGATCAAGCCGGAAGCGACGCCGGAGCCCGCACCCGTCATCGAATCCGTGCCCACCTCTGCTTGCGGCCAAATTCCCGCACCGGCACCGGCTTCGGCACCCGCAGCGGCCCCAACCCCCGCACCCGCAGTACCGACCATCCCCGAGGACTTCCCCATCGATTTCGCAACCGAGGTCTTCTGCCCCGGCCCGCTTCTGCACCAGCTGTCGACCTATCTCCCCTACGGCGCCGATACCCTCGGCATTGTCGGCGAGTACTACTGGATCGCCCGCGAGCGTGGTACCATCGAGGCCGCGCGAAACCGCGCAAGCTTCCCCCTGCGCTACACGCAGGCCGGCGAGCGCCGCGAGGTTGCCGTGCGCATCCGCCGCAATACCACCGGTGGCCTCGGATCCACCTGGGCCATCGATAAAGTCGAAGAACCCGAGCAGTAACGACAAACGACTCAAATCCAAATCAGGATTTGAGCCGTTTTTATTTGTTGATGTTGCGTAACCAACAGCGAGCGGGCCGCAAGTGCCCCAGGTTGCCGTGAAAGAGGAGCGACGCGTACTTCGGTACGCGAGCGACGGCTTGAACGGCAAGATGGGGTGCTTGCGACCCGCGCAGCGTCGAGCAGTTACGCGGTTTGGAAAACCGCGTAACGATCTAGTCGCGCGTCAGCTTACGGTGAATACGATGCGGCTGGGCTGCGTCCTCGCCAAGGCGCTCGATGCGGTTGGCCTGATAGGCCTCGAAGTTGCCCTCAAACCAATACCAGTTGCCCGGATTCTCGTCGGTGCCCTCCCACGCCAGAATGTGCGTGGCGACGCGGTCCAGGAACATACGGTCGTGGCTAATGACCACCGAGCAGCCCGGGAACTCGAGCAGCGCCGCTTCGAGCGAGGACAGCGTCTCGACGTCGAGGTCATTCGTGGGCTCGTCGAGGAGCAGCAGGTTGCCGCCCTGCTTGAGCGTAAGCGCCAAGTTCAGACGGTTGCGCTCGCCACCGGAGAGTACGCCGGCGCGCTTCTGCTGGTCCTGGCCTTTAAAGCCAAAGCTCGCCACATAAGCACGGCTCGGAACCTCGGTCTCACCGACCATCATGTGGTCCAGGCCATCCGAGACGACCTCCCACAGGTTCTTATCGGGGTCGATGCCGGAACGGTTCTGATCGACATAGGAGATCTTGACGGTCTCGCCCACCTCGAGCTCGCCCGAAGTCAGCGGCTCCAGGCCCACGATGGTCTTGAACAGCGTGGTCTTGCCCACACCGTTGGGGCCGATGACACCCACGATACCGTTGCGCGGCAGGGTGAACGATAGGTCGTCGATGAGCACACGGCCATCGAACTCCTTGTGCAGGTGATGAGCCTCGAGCACCTTGTTGCCCAGACGCGGGCCCACGGGGATGCGGATGTCGGTCCAGTCGAGCTTCTGGCTTGCGCGGGCCTCGGCCTCCATCCCCTCGTAACGAGCCAGACGGGCCTTGTTCTTGGCCTGGCGAGCCTTGGGCGAGCTGCGTACCCACTCGAGCTCGGCCTCCATGCGCTTGGCGAGCTTGGCGTCGCGGTTGCCCTGCGCCTCGATACGGGCGGCCTTGGTCTCCAGATACGTGGAGTAGTTGCCCTTGTAGGGATAAAGGTGACCGCGGTCGACCTCGCAGATCCACTCGGCAACGTTATCCAGGAAGTAGCGATCGTGCGTGACGGCAAGCACCGCGCCCTGGTAGTTGTGCAGGAAGTGCTCGAGCCACAGGATCGATTCGGCGTCCAGGTGGTTCGTGGGCTCGTCGAGCAGCAGCAGGTCGGGAGCCTCGAGCAGCAGCTTGCACAGGGCCACGCGACGGCGCTCGCCGCCGGAAAGTACGTTGACCAGCATGTCGGAATCGGGCAGCTGCAGGGCGTCCATGGCCTGGCCGAGCTTGGAATCGATATCCCAGCCGTCGGCGGCGTCGATCTCGTCCTGAAGCTTGCCCATCTCGGCCATGAGGGCGTCCATGTCGCAATCCGGGTCGCACATCTCCTCGCCGATCTTATTGAAGCGATCGACCTTGGCGATCATATCGCCAAACGCCATGCGCACGTTCTCGATGACGGTCTTGTCGTCGTCGAGCGGCGGCTCCTGCTGCAGGATGCCCACAGTGTAGCCGGGAGTGAGCCTGGCATCGCCGTTGGAGACCTCCTCGATGCCGGCCATGATCTTGAGCAGGGTCGACTTGCCCATACCGTTGGGGCCCACGACGCCGATCTTGGCACCGGGGTAGAAGCTCAAGGTCACGTCGTCAAGGATTACCTTGTCGCCATGGGCCTTGCGAGCCTGATACATCTGGTAGATAAACTCCGCCATATGTCTGTTCTATCCTTTCTACCTGCTGTTTCCCTATTCTTGATTCGCTTTAGTGGAAACGAAATGAGGGAACCAGCTCTGAAACGTAACGAAAAAGGGGCATGGTTGCCCACACCCCCTAATACTACCTGGGAAAAGTCCCCCGGAACATACTATGAACTGCGTACGCTAGTTTTCCGCAACCTTAACGAGCGGCTCGCTGCGATTTGCGCCACAACAGATACGAGTAGACGTAGACGGCTCCAACCGAACCAAACGCCAGAACCGCAATCACCGCGGCGACGACTTCACTCGAAAGCACGCTGCCTGCCACGCCCATCACAATCAGGCCAATACCCAGCACCATAAAGCAGGCGCCGCCAAAACGCTGAGTACGGCGCCAGTTCTCGGGATCGGCAAGCGCCCAAGGTGTCTTGATACCGAGCGTATAGTTCTGCTTCACACGCGGCAAGTAGTTGCCTACGCCGATGAATAGCAAACCGACAACACCGGAAATCAGTACGTTAACCGAACCGACCGCCGGCACCACGCCCCAGACCGTAAGCTCTCCCAGCCAGCTTATGGCGCACATGAACAAGGTGAAGGCGATTACGAAGCCCTGGTAGAACTTGCCCGAGGTTCGATATGCCTCACCTTTGGGGTCAATGCGCGGCACCACGCAGAACGTTGCGAGAAGCGCCAGAGGCAGCACACCGAGCGCAGAGGCCATCCAGCTAGGACCCCAACCGTCGACGGCGCCGTTCGCGCCCCAGTGCGTGGGAATCTGCGCAGGCAAGCTCGGCATCACCATGAGGTGCGCTACAACATTAATAGCGCAGACCACAACAAGCATGGCCCACACGCGCGACGATACCCCCGTGGCGTGAATGCCCTTGTTTTCGTTATTCATCCTTATCACCTTCCGTGTTTGTAAAGCCCATAAACCAACCGATCAAGTCCTGCATGACGGTGGTGTTTAAGCTGTAAACGATGTTTTGGCCATGACGTTCGTCGGTCACCAACCCGGCGTTTTTGAGCGTCGCCAAGTGATGGCTCAACGACGGCTTGCTGATGTCAAAATGCTCGGCAAGCTCCCCGGCCGTGCAATTGCCCTCGCGCAGCAGTTCCAAAATGTGACGCCGTGTAGGATCGGCCAGCGCCTTAAAACCCTCTCCCGGCATAAGACCTCCTCTCATCATCTCTCATGACGTGCACACTATACTCAATATTTAGATGTTTGTCTAACTATCTAATCGCAATGCTTCAAACCACATCAAAGCAAACGCCATCGCAACCTATGGGCGATTACCTATAATGGCGATAGCTAAAACACGACCTGCTTCCCCATCGGAGGATATTTATGACCGAAACCACAGCCGCAACTCCCATCGAGACACGCGACACCAAGCTCGAGATTATCATGGGCCGCGAGGCACTCGATAAGCTCGCCGATGCTACGGTGCTAGTGCTCGGCTGCGGAGGCGTGGGCTCCAACTGCTGCGAGGCACTCGCCCGCGGCGGCATCGGTCATTTCGTCATTCTGGACAAGGACATCATCGCGCCCAGCAATATCAATCGCCAGGCCATCGCCTTTCACAGCACCGTCGGCAAGCGCAAGGTTGACGTGATGGAAGCCATGATCCACGACATCAATCCCGCCGCTGCCGTCATCAAGCGAACTGAATACTTGCTGAGCGACAACATCGATGATTTCTTCGCGAGCGTTTTGGAGCAGACGGACGGCAAGCTCGACTACGTCGTCGACGCCATCGACACCATCTCGGCCAAGCTCACCATTGCCAAATATGCTCAGGACCACGACATTCGTTTGGTTAGCTCCATGGGCGGGGCCAACAAGCTCCATCCCGAGTGCCTCCGCTTTGCCGACATTTTCGATACGGTACGTGACCCCATGAGCCGCATCATGCGCAAAGAATGCAAGAAGCGCGGAATCAAGAGCCTGCATGTACTGTTTAGCTGCGAGGAATCGGTTAAGACACAGCCCCGCGACCCTTCCAACATCCACGAGCGCACCGAGCTGGGAACCGCCAGCTTTATGCCGCCCATCATGGGCCAGATGATTGCCGGCGAGGTTATCCGCCAGATCAGCGGCCGCGGCACTGAGCGCGTACGCTCCGATGGCCAACGTCTGGACTAGCGGAGCGCACCGAGATGGAGCCCCGGTTATTTGATGCACACTGCCATCTTGATTTAATGGCTCACCCGGACGCCGTTGCCGATGAGGCGACGGCGCCGGGCTTGGGTCTATTTGACTGCGGCGTCAATCCGCGCGACTTTTCGGCCGCAAACGAGCGCGCCTGTCGCCAACCAGGCATCATCGCCGGCGTTGGGCTTCACCCCTGGTGGCTCGCCGATGGCCACTGCGGTTTTGTCGAAGTCAATCTGCTTTGCGAAGTTGCTGCCCAAGAACGCTACATCGGCGAAGTCGGACTCGACTTTTCCGCGCGCTTTGCTGGAAGTGAGCCGCTACAAATACAGGCACTTAACCGGCTCTGCGATGCGCTCGTGCAGCATCCTCTTACCGGGCGCGTGATATCAATTCACGCCGTTCGTTCGGCAGGAGCCGTACTGGACGTCCTCGAATCGCATGGACTACTCATCCCAAACCCCGACTCCCCCGTTATCATCTTCCACTGGTTTAGCGGTACTTCGGACGAACTCGTCCGCGCGCGTAATGCGGGCTGTTATTTTTCCGTCAACGAACGCATGCTCGCGACCAAGCGCGGTCGCGAATACGCACGACAGATTCCACTCGACCGCCTACTGCTCGAGACCGATGCACCAGCGGAGGCAAACGCAGAAATAAGCGCACAGTCACTCATCAGATCGCTCGAAAGCGCCTCAGAACACGTCGCCTCGCTCAAAAAATGCGACGCAAAGCATATTGAGTCGGCGGTTTTAGCGAATGCACACTCTGTTTTTAGCCTTCGCTAACCCCTGTGGTCAAAAAAACGTCAAATATGAGTACTGCTAGCGAAATGGATACATTACTCTGAGCTTTCCGACCACCAGAATAATCTACGATTGTCCATTAACTAACACTTTTACAGTCACTCATCCTGCATTTTCGCAATCTTAAACCCCTCCAAACGCTCAAATCACGTCTGAAGGGGTCGATTTTGCTGCGACTAAATTAGTCACAGTACTCATATTTGGCTTTTTTTGACCACCGAGTCACGGGAAGGCACCAATACAGCTCCCCGGGACAGCTCGGCTATTCGACGATTGGTGCTCCGTGGCCCCAAGAACCTTCCATGCCGCACACGGTCGAGGCAAACCCGGCAGCAAAGTCGAGCGCGCGCTCGATGGCCTCGGCGCCATCCTCACCGCGCTTGGCGGAATCGAGATAGCACATCAAAAACGAGGTGAGGAACGAGTCGCCCGCCCCCATGGTGTCCTTCATGTCCGTTACCGGTTTAGCCAGCTGGCGGTAATAGCGCTCGCCGTCGTAAGCAATGCAGCCCTCGGCGCCCGCCGTAGCCGACACAAAACGCGGACCCAGGCCCTTCACCCATGCCAGACGTTCGCGAATCTCGTCCTCACTCGCGGCATCCGCCGCACTAAAGAAAGCGAAATCGACGTAGGGCGCAATCTGCTCGTAGTACTCGTCGGTGGAGTCGTCCGAAAAGTCAAAAGAGACCGTGACGCCCGCAGCCTTCAACTTGGGCAGCTCGCGCTCGGTGAAGCAATAGTTGCCCGAATGAACCACATCGAACTGCTTCATGTACGCAAGGTCAAAGCGATCGAGGACATAGCGCGCATCGCCACGGATACCGCCCTCGTTGGAGCCAAGGAAGACACGGTCACCGTCAACGACGGTCACGCGAGCCGCTCCGTTCTCGCCAATCATCTGCTCGCACTTGTCAAGCTCGATACCCTCATCCTCGAGGCTTGCAATGACATGCTCGGCAGCGGCATCATTGCCAAAAATGCCCATGTATGCGGAGCGTGCGGCACCGCATTTCTTGGCATAAACGGCGAAGTTCACCGCATTGCCGCCGGGATACATGGTGTGGATATGCTCGTAGCGATCGACGACGTTGTCGCCAAATCCGAGCGCATTAACGTTAAATGCCATGGCCTTTGTCCCTTCTAGTACTCGACAACACCCATATAGCGACGGAAATCGGGGTCGTGATCAAACACCTTGCCGCGTGCAGCACGCAGCTCGCAGTTCATGGCGTAGAACAGCACCGGGTCCAGATAGGCACGGACGCTCGCCGGCACGGCTTCCATACCGTACTCCTTGGCATCGAGCACCATCAGCGTATCGGTATGCGTCTTAAGGAACGCCAGGGCGCGCTCGTCCATAGCACGGCACTCGCTGGAGCCCATCTGCAGGAAGTAAAAAACGCCATCCTGAGTAGCCTCGAAGGGGCCATGGAAGTACTCGGCAGAGTGGATGTAGCTGCAGTGCTGCCACTGCATCTCCATAAGAGAGCAGATAGCGAAACCGTAGGTCTGGCTAAAGTTGGGACCGCTGCCCAGAATATAGAAGAACTCGTGCTCCTGGCAAAGCTTGGCAAAGCGATCGCCCAGCTCGGCATTTACCTTCTCGCGTGCCGGGGGAAGAATCTTATCCATCTCGGCGATACCGGCATACATATCGGCAAGATCGGCGTAACCCTCCTGCTGATCGAGCAGCTCTGCCGCAAGCGACAGCGAAATGCCAGCGGGGACCTCGGCCTGCGGCACGCCCTCGCCCCACGGGTAGACCCACGTGGTCCATTTACCGGTGTCGATCTTAGATCCAGCGTTGTCGGTCTGGGCGATCACCGTAGCGCCGGCAGCAAGGGCAATCTCGCAGCCCTCGACGACCTCAGGGGTGTTGCCACTGTGGCTACAAGCGATGACCAGGGACTTCTCGCCCAGACGACGCGGACGCATGATATCGAACTCGCGAGCCGTATAGATATACGAAGTGAAGGTGGTTGCCTCGCGCTGCAGAAGCTCATGGGCCGGGATCAAATCGATCATGGAGCCACCGCAAGCAATCCAGTAGACGCTGTCGAACTTGCCCTTCTCGGCAATTGCCTCTTTGATCAGATCGTGTGCGTTCATATCCAGTTCCTTTCTTGTTTGGCCGCAATCAATGACGTTGGCTGCGTGGCCGATAGTTGTTTTAGTCAATCAGATATTTCTCGAATGCGGCCATGTTCTTGGCATCTGCCGCCGCCGGATCATCGTAGTAACGACCGTCCGTGATTTCCTGGCCCAGCATGCCGTCGAAACCATGGGCGTTGAGCGTGGCGACGAAGGCGTCCATATCGTGCTTGCCATCGCCCCACACCAGATGGCCATACGGGTCACCGTCGATAAAGTGCATCTCGTGAATTGCCCCATCACCAAAGGCGGCAAACCAGTCCTCGAGCGTCTCGCCTGCAACGCCCATCGCGGTTGTATCAACCATGGGCTGTAAGTACGGGCTCGCGACCTCGTCAATCATGCGCTTCGCATCGGAAACCGTCGTCACAAGGTTGCTCTCCTCGGGACGCAGACTTTCCATCGTAAGCACCAGACCGTGCTCGCCGGCATACTCCGCCAGAATGGACAAGTGCTCGCGGCTGCGCTTCCAGGCTTCCTCGCGGTCCTCGTCCCAGTCGCCCCAGCCCGAGTTGACGGACATACGGTCGCACCCAAGTACCTCGGCAAGCTCAATGCCGTGCTTAAAGTACGCCAGGCTGCGCTGTTCATGCAGCGGTTTGCGTGCGCAGTACTGCCAAGGATAGACAACATTCTCGGGGCACAGAGTACAATACCTAAGCCCACGGTCTGCAGCCTTTTTCGCCAGGACCTCAGCCTCAAAGTAGCCCGTGTGGTCGAGCGTCACATGCGGCTCCGCGCACCACAGCTCAATGGACTCAAAGCCCAAGCGCTGCTGCACATCAAGGAAGTAATCGAGCGACCACATGATGTAGTGGATATTCATGCCCGCAATCTGCTCGCGGCGCAGCGTCGGTTTGGATTCAGACATCTTATGCCTCCTTATTTCGATCGAACACGATTTGTCCGTCCGACATCGTCATATCAACCGCAAGATCGCGTGCGTCGCGATAATCGAGGTCGAACACATCCCGATCGAGCACGCAGATATCGGCAAGCTTGCCAACCTCAAGCGTACCCAGCTCGTCTTCGCGCATCAGATCGTACGCGCCCCCGGCAGTCCAAGCGCGCAAGAGCTCGACAAGCGTCAGCGTGTTGACCTCATTCACGGGCAGTCCGTCGGCGAAGAATCCGCCGCACGCGCTGTAGATTGACTCGCCCAGGCTCGGAATCAGCAGCGGCAGATCCGTGCCGCAGCACACTGTGCATCCGGAATCTTCCATGCCGCGGCGATTCCAGCTGTGCAAAAGTCGCGTCTCGCCAATTTGTCGACGCATCATCGACAGGCAATCCTCGCGCCGGTCCAGCGTCAGAATCTGCGGATAGACCTCGCAAATTCCACCTAACTTGCCAAACTCGACAAGATCGGTCGGGTCAGAGTTCTCGAGATCGGTAATCGCATGGCGGCGAAGCATCCGTCCATGCTCGTCTCGAGGCAGCGAGGCATAGAGTGCCACGGTGCGACGAACGGCGCCATCGCCCTGGCAATGCAAGGAATATCGGAAGCCGTCAGCATCAATTGCACGCAGCTCGTTCTCAATCAGATCCCACTCTGGCTCCTCGACGACCGTCTTGCCGGCAGCGCCCGCAGCGGCCGTGTCCTCATAGGGGTCTATCATCTCGGCAAGCCCCACCCATACGCCGCGATCGGTCATACGGTTGAAGCCAGAAAAACGAACGAACGGTCCCCGGAAGCGCTCTCGCGCCTCGCGGGCATATGCCAGATTTGCACCGGCGCCCACCGGCTGCGACATCATAGAGACGCGAACCGTCAGCTCACCAGATTCCTCACGGCGAGCCATTTCGTCGGCAAAGCCGTAGTAGTCATCAAACGCCATTTCCTTGATGGCGGTAACGCCGCGCTCGTTAAGCATGCTCATGTAGTCCGAATACCTGGCACGCACCTCGGGCAGCGCGAGGAAATCGCTTATCATGCGCCAGATCTTCTCGGCATAGCACGCCTGGGGTGTAAAGCCGTATCGCGCACTGGCGGCAGCATTGAGAACGCAGGTATCCGCACCCGGTGTAAAGCAGACGACAGGGATATCGCCAAAACAATCGTCAAACACAGCTGCCGTATTTGCGTTCTCGGCATCCGATGCCAACGTTTCGGGTAGGTTGTGGCCAAAAGCCGCCGCGCAATCCGGATGACCTTCTTTCCATGCACGCAAGAGCGACACAGCCTCTTTGGCATCAGTGATGCCGGACAGATCAGACCCCAACGTCCGCAGCGCCCAACCTGTATAGAAGGTATGCACATCGATCAGGCCGGGCATGACAGTGCGGTCGCCCAGGTCAACTACCTCGTCCGCCTGGGTCAAATACGAAGCTACCTCACACTTGGTGCCAACAGCCTCAATTCGATTGCCACGGACCGCTACGAAACCTTCAAACGGCAGGTCCCCCGTACCGGTAAAGACGCTCTTAGACGTCAGGACCGTCAAACGATCAGACATCACAACCACCTACACCGGAAGCATGCCAGAGATTGCCGTTACAATCACGCCAAAGACGACCATGAAAATGAAGAACTTCCAAATGGTCTTCCACCATTGGCCAAACGAAATCCTAGCCACGGCAAGACCGGCGACCGTCATGCCCGCCACGGGGCTGATGGTGTTGATGGTCTGGTTGGCAAACTGGAGCGCGGTGACGGCTGCCTCGGGATTGAGGCCCATGAGCTCGGTCAGGGGGCCCATAACGGGCATGGTGAGCGCCGCCAGGCCAGAACTCGAGGGAACCAGCAAAGAGAGCAGGCCAAGGACGATATACATAAACGTGGTGTAGACGGCGGCGGGTGCACCGGCAAGCGCGGTAGCGAGCGCCTGGAGGATGGTGTCGATGATCATGCCGCCCTCGGCGATGACCAGAATACCGCGAGCGATACCGATAACGATGGCAGCGTACGCAAAGTCGGCAAGACCCTTAACGAACTCCTCTGCGATCGTCTGCTGGTCAAGGCCGCCCAGGATACCGGCAAGCAAGCCCATGCCAAGGAACACAGCGGAAATCTCATTCATGTACCAGCCCTGGGTAACAAGACCCCAGACGATAATGCCCATACCGCAAGCAAAATCGATAAGCACGAGCTTCTGACGAATAGTGAACTCTTCCTCGATGGAGGCATCGGTCACGGAAAACTCAATACGCTTGAGCTTATCGTCCTCGTACACAATGGACGACTCGGGGTTTTTCTTGACGCGCATGGCGTAGCGCATGGCCCATGCGATACCGACGGCAGTGAAGATGACCCAAGAAACGGCGCGCAGCCACAATTGCGGATTACCCTCGATGCCAATGATGCCTTGGGCGATCAAAACATTAAACGGGTCGATGGTCGAAGCACAATATCCCAGGTTAGGACCAAGGAAGCAGATGATGAATGCCGTCATCGAGTCATAACCGATACCCATCATGATGGGAATGAAGATGGCATAGAACGGCAGGGCTTCCTCAGACATACCAAACGTAGTGCCGCAAATGGACAGCAATGTCATCGTGATGGGAATGATGAGGATGTCCTTGTTCTTGAGCTTTTTAATCACACGGCTCATGCCGGCATTCAAAGCGTTGGTCTTGGTGATGATCGCGAACGATCCGCCAATCAATAAGACGAACGCAACGACGTCGGCAGCCTCTTGGATACCCTTGGTGGGCGCTTGCAGAACCGCGAAGATATCCTGGCCCAGATTGATGGTCTCGCCGGTCTCGGAATCGGTGTAGTTCTTATCGACCTGTTCATAGGTTCCAGCAACGGCGACTTCACGCTCGCCCGCCGCTGTCGAAATCGTCTTGCGCTGATACTGACCAGAGGGAACGATCCAAGTCAGGACCGCAAAGACAACGATCAGCAAGAACATGATCGTATAGACATGCGGTAATTTGAACTTAAAACGTCTGTTTGTCTTCTTCGCCTTCGTATCTGACATAGATACCTCCAAAGAACTCGAGACTGCATCGCATCTCGCTTCAACGTTTGCATAAGGCAAACGTTCTATGACGTCCCATAGATTACCAGCAGCTTTTTCCTTCATCAAGATAATTTCAAACTGATTGCCGCAACGCGGTTGAACGGTTGTGTTCGCGCCGTGAACGGTATGGAAACGCCCGGTGAGATGATCCACCGGGCGTTTCCATTCGCAATGTCCTAGATGTCAAAAACGTAGCGAGACCCAACGATCCGCTGACGACCGATGATAAACGGCCGCCGCTGCTCATCGAAAAAGAAGGCTTCCATATAAAACAAGGGTTCGCCAACGGGAACTGCCAACAGTCGAGCGACCTCGGGCGACGCGCACGCGATCTCGAGCGTGCACGGGTCGGTAAACGCGGGCGTGCGGCCCGTCCGGTTGCGCACGAACTCAAAAATGGATTGATTAGATAGAGGTGCCGTTGATAGATAGGCGTTGTCCTCGTAAACATATATGTTGTTCTCGAGCATGACAGGGACGCCATCGGCAGTGCGCACGCGCTCAACGCAAATCAAGTCAGTTCCAACGGGAACACCAAAGAACTGTGCTTCGGTGGAATCCGCCGGCAGTATCTTTCTCGAAATGACACACGCCCCCGGTTCCATTCCGTTAACGCGGCATGCGTCCGAAAAACTCTGGACGTCATCCTTCTGGCGAATCTTGCGCTTGAGCTTGGGGGCATTGACAAACGTGCCTTTCCCCTGTCGCTTCGTTAGATAGCCCTGTTGGACGAGCTCCTCAATAGCGCGTCGCACGGTAACGCGACCAACTTTATAGCTCTCAGCCAATTCGAATTCGTTGGGTATCCGCGCGCCTGCCTTGTAGGCGCCGGAGTTGATTTCGTTTTTAATGATATCAATGACCTGTTGGTACAGCGGTATCGCTGCTTTACCGTCAGTTGGCCCTTCAGTCGGTGGCATATACCTTCTCCCAGCACAATTAATTCTAAAACGGGCTTAAGGGCATTCAACAAGCCCTTAAGCCCGCATTAGCTTAAAGTATGCTAGGTGTCGCACCAAAATGTTGGCTATTTACTCATCAGACCCGAAAAACGCGCAACTACCGCGCTCCTAAGAAAGCGTGAGCAGCTCCGGCAGCTGGTCGATAATCTTGTCCGCGGCATCCTGGCTAAAGCCAAAACGCTCCTCGCGCTTGGCAATAACTGTCAGGCCGGCTCGCTTGCCAGCGGTGATGCCAGGCACCGAATCCTCAACGCAGCAGCAGCGATTCGCGGGCAGCCCCAGCAGGTCCAGCGCATGCAGGTAGATGTCGGGCTCGGGCTTGCTCTCCTTAAACTGCTCGCCGCTCACCACATACTCAAAGGCATCCGACAGCCCGCATGCGTTGAGCACTTCTTCGATGCTATCCATGGGAGACGAGCTGGCAAGCGCCACGCGAACGCCACGGCGCGGCAGCTCTCGAATCGTATCCACGGCGCCCGGGTTAATCAAAGCCTGATAGTCGCGCGGACGCTTATGCGCCCACTCGTCCCAACGGGTCAACGCTTCCTCGCCAGTTAAATGCCCCTTACCGGCGCGCTCAAACCAATCGACCAGCATATGCAGGAAGAACTGATGCGAGGTACCGACCTGCCCATTCAACTCCTCTTGAGTCAGATTAAGCCCAAGCTCCTTGGCAAACGCGGCAGTCTCGCCCAGGTAGTAATATTCGGTATCGACAATGACGCCGTCCATGTCAAAGATAACGGCGTCGAACGGAAACGCGGACACGGCACCCTCCCTAACAAAAGGGCGCCCGCAAGCAGGCGCCCGAACCATGCATTAATCGGCGATTCTAACCCAGCAGCTTATCCAGCGCCACCGCAATACCATCTTCGTTGTTATTGGCGGTCACCATCTGGGCTACCGCCTTAACCTCATCGACGGCGTTACCCATGGCAACACCGGTACCCGCCCACTCAATCATGGACTTGTCGTTCTGGCCGTCGCCAAACGATACAACCTCACTGGCATCGATGCCGAGCTTGGGCAGGGCACCCTCGAGCGCACGAGCCTTGTCGATACCGGGCGCCGTGTACTCAAAGTACCAGTCGGCCGTAAACATGCCCGAAAGCGTCTGAGTAAAGGGCGCGTACATCTCCTCGTGATGTGCTTGCAGATAGGCCGGGTCGCCCGCAGTGAGTAGCTTGTCCACGGGATAAGCATCAGCGACCTCATGCAGGCTCTCCACCTCGCGAATCTTAAGATCGCACGCGTCGCGCTCATACTTGACGATATTCTTCTGCGAGCCGTCAGGCAGCGTGATCATGCAATGGTACGAGTCCTCGACGTGCAAATCGCGACCGAGCGAAATCATAGGGATCACGTCAAAATTACGCAGGTGATCAATCAGGCGATGCAATTCGTCGGCAGGCATAGCCTGATCGAACAGTACCTCGTCGGTCTGGGCATCGACGACGTGAGCGCCGTTAAAGGCCACCAGCAGACCGCCATGGTTTTGAAGGTCGAGCTCCTGTGCCAAGGCGTGCAGCCCCCATGCGGGACGGCCCGAAGCCAAAATGAGCTTAATGCCCGACTCCTGCGCCGCGAGCAGCTTCTCGCGCGTACGCGGGCTAATCACTTTCTGATCGTTGGTGAGCGTACCGTCGATATCCATTGCGATGGCTTTGATTGCCATATATGCCTCCCTGTCATTGAACAACCTTGTCTGAGCCATCATACAGAACACCCACCGCGACTCTGTTTGCAACGGGCAAAAAGTCATATATTGTCTCAAACATGAACGGGACGCTATCTCGGGGCTCAGTAGTTCCAGCCCAAACGCCGAGCCACCACATGCAAAGCTGGTGACACCAATCGCGACCGTTCCACAAATCTCATTTCATCCCGTAGAAAAAATTCAAAATTAGTTCTTGTCAAATCAGCAAAACGAACGTACTTTAAAAATGACCGCTCCGGTGGTCATCGTTTGATCGAGCATATGAAGTTTCAGTTTTTAGCGTGTAAGAGAAAGAAGATCGGCAAAGTACAGCCCCAAACGCAATGACAACTTAATGAGGTAACTGCCACATGTGAGGCACCCGGGGCATTGCTGTCTCGATTTTGAGCACGATGCCTTCCGCCTTGCATGGGCCGTTCCATCCCGCCCCTGCAGCAACTGCCTCACGGGCTCATTGAAAACCGCATAGCACCCCAACGTCAGCACATCACCCACGGCAAGCACATCACTCACGACAACCAACACATCAACAAACAGCACGAACATCAACCGATTGGAGAAGCTATGACAAACCACCACGCTGAAGACGGCGATAAGAAAAGCATTCTGGATGCCCGCATTGAGCGAGCATATGCAAACGAATATGACGCCGCCTTTGCCGCCGCGACCATCAAAAACTACGCGTCGCTACCGCTCGCGACGATCTTGGCCGACCACCCTCAACTGCTGAAGCGCTGCACAAAGATCATGGGCGACCCCGACATTCGCAAGCTGACAGACCCCTATGCCCCAAAACGCGACAACGATTCGTACGTTCTTACCGTAGGCTGCCTAGCCCATATGCTTACGGCGCTCGACACGAAACTCAAGCTCGAATGGGAACCCGACGAGCGTCATGAACTCGAAAGCAAGCGGAACACCCTGCGCACCGCACTGTTCCTTCCGTTGGACGGCCTCAAGCGCTGCAACGTCGAGCTCAATACACAGGCGCGGCAAAAGCCCGGGACCACGGGGCAGAAAACTCCAAGACCCCATGCGGCCATCGTCGACCGCAACCGATATAACCGCATGACCGCGCATTTTTCTGCCGAGGGAGCAGCCATAAGGACGCTGATCGACCTGCTGTGCCTCCTGAGCATCAACGAGCTATTTGAGGGCTATCTCGCCCTTGTTCCCGCGACGGCACCCAAGTCGGTAGCAAAGATCATCGAGACCTGCAGACGCCAGTTTGAGCGCCATCGCAATGGCAGCGAGATGAACGCCAGCATCGCGCAATGCTACGCGGCTCATTACAAAAATGACGGATGTGCCCCTGTCGAGCATCAGCTGCGGCTCGCCTACACCACGCCCGCCGCAACGCTCTATCGCTTTGGAGCCCTTGGCGCTTGCGAGCCGCACGAACAGGCAGCCTGCCCCACAACCGAGCTCGATCTCAGGCTCGGACGAACCCTGTAGCCCGCCAGCCCCTCCGCGGGCAACAATCCTATTCCACAACACAACCAACAGAAAGGAGTCCTCATGGACACCAATCATTCCCCCATCATCAGCCCCCTCACCATGCGTGAATCCGCCCGAGGCATCACGCTCACCAGCATTTACGATGAGATGCTCGCCCGTCGCGAGCTCTCCGTCATGGGAAACATCGAAACCCCGATGGCCCACGACCTATGCCAGCAGATCCGCCTGCTCGATGCCACCGACCCCAGCCGCCCCATCACCATATTTGTCGCCAGCGCCGGCGGAAGCGTGCGATCGGGCCTTGCGATCTATGACGCCATGCGCCTCGCATCGTGCCCCATCCGCACCGTCTGTCTGGAATTCGCCGCGTCCATGGGCGCCGTGATCTTTATGGGCGGCGACGATCGCCGTATGGCGCCCCATGCAGAGCTCATGATTCACGACCCGCTGATCCCCCAGGGGGCAGGCGGCTCGGCACTTGCGCTGCAAGAAACCAGCCGGCGTCTCATGCAGACCCGCAAGACCCTCACGCAAATCCTCTCGGACCGCAGCGGCCTCACGCCCAAGCGCATCCAGTCCCTCACTGCAAAAGACACCTACCTTTCGGCCGAGCGCGCCGTCGAGCTCGGCTTTGCCCACGAAATCCTCTCGACCACCAAGGAGGTCGCCCATGTCTAACCTCGCCAGCCGCCTCGCCGCATCTGAGTCCGCATCGTCCACCATCCTCGCCAAGGATCGAACGCTTTCCTGCGACACCCGCCAAACGGGACTCAACAACAATGCACTTGTGATCGGCCCCTCGGGAGCCGGCAAGACCCGAAACGTCCTCAAGCCCAACCTGCTGCAAATGAACGCAAGCTACATCGTGCTCGACACCAAAGGCACGCTCTGTCGCGAAGTGGGACCCGTGCTGGCAGCCCACGGTTACCGCGTGCAATGTCTCAACTTCGCCGACCTCAACACCGTCCCGGCCCTTGCGCCCGGCATCGAGCGCTGCGGCTACAACCCCCTGAGGCACATTCGCCGCAAGGCGGACGGCAGGCCCAACCAGCAGGACATCCTCTCGGTGGCAAAGGCCATCTGCCCCATCGAGGACAACAACCAGCCTTTTTGGGATCATGCGGCGGCAAACCTGCTGTCGTGTCTTATCGCTTACGTCACCGAACAGCTGCCCGCCGACGAGCAGACGATCAGCTCGGTCATCAAGTTGATCGAGCACCTGCAGGACGGTGCCACGGGTCGATTGTTTGACGACCTGATCACGACCGACCCCCAAAGCTATGCCCTCTCGCTATGGCGGCGCTACGCCATTACGCAAAATGCCGAGCGCATGCACGCGAGCATCGTCGGCATCCTTGCCGAAAAGGTCATGTGTCTGGGATTCGACGGTGCGGCACAGCTCTATCGTGAGTGCCATCAGGTGGACTTCGCTTCCATGGGACACACCCCCTGCGCCCTGTTTGTAACCGTGAGCGATATTGACCGCAATCTCGATCCGCTGACCGGCCTCTTTATTTCGCAGGCGTTTATGGGCCTCATTCGTGAGGCCGATAGGCAGCCCGACGGCAGCCTGCCCGTGCCCGTGCGCTTTATGCTCGATGACTTCGCAAATCTGCAGATCCCCCAGATCGACAACGCGCTCTCGATTATCCGAAGCCGCAACATCTGGGCAACGCTGCTATTGCAGTCGACCAATCAGCTCGATGCGCTCTATGGCGAGGCACGCGCTCGCTCCATCATGGGCAACTGCGACACGCATCTGGTGCTGGCGTTCCAGGATCCCGAGAGTGCCCGGGTGTTTTCCGACCGCGCCGACGCGCTGCCCAGCACGCTCATGGCGACGCCGATTGATCGCTCGTGGCTCTTTGTACGCGGTCGCACTCCCGAACAGGTCGAGCGCTTTAGGCTCGAAGACCATCCGCTCTACGGGGAGCTGCCCGAGGCGCAGCGAGGCCATGCGGAGGCCGAGATCTAGGCGCAGGGTTCTCGCAGCGCGCGACGCCCCGGCGATGTTCCACAAAGGCCGTGCGCCCCGGGACCACGGCAAAGCAAAGGGGCCCGCATCCGATAGGATACGGGCCCCTGACTATAAGGCGCGATGTGTTAACAGCAGCGACTACTTGCGATGCGCGCGATAGAACTCGATGAGCGCCTGGGTCGAAGCGTCCTGCTCGGCCTTGGCGGCATCGTCATGGAAGGCAGGGGTGATCTGCTTGGCAAGCTGCTTGCCCAACTCGACGCCCCACTGGTCGTAGGAATCGATGCCCCAGACCGTACCCTCGACAAACGTGATGTGCTCGTACAGGGCGATGAGCTCGCCGAGCGCGAACGGGGTCAGCGTGTCGCCGAAGATCGAGGTCGTCGGGCGGTTGCCCTCAAAGCAACGGGCCGGGACGATCTGCTCGGACGTGCCCTCGGCACGGACCTCGTCGGCCGTCTTGCCAAAGGCGAGCGCCTTGGTCTGGGCCAGGAAGTTGCCCAGGAACAGCTCGTGGACATCCTGGCCGCTGTCGGTCGCAGGGTTGGCAGTGTTAGCGAAAGCGATAAAGTCAGCCGGGACCACCACGGTGCCCTGGTGCAGCAGCTGGTAGAAGGCATGCTGGCCGTTGGTGCCGGGCTCGCCCCAGAAGATCTCACCGGTGTCGGAGGTCACAGCGCTGCCGTCCCAGCGGACGTGCTTGCCGTTGGACTCCATGGTGAGCTGCTGCAGGTAGGCCGGGAAACGGTGCAGGTACTGACAGTACGGAAGCACGGCATGGCTCTTGGAGCCGAAGAAGTTGACGTACCAGACGTTGAGCAGACCCATCAGCGCGACGGCGTTGTTCTCGAGCGGGGTGTTGCAGAAGTACTCGTCGATGGCATGGAAGCCCTCAAGGAACTGCTGGAAGCGCTCGGGGCCGAGCACGACGATCAGCGACAGGCCCACGGCGGAGTCGACGGAGTAGCGGCCGCCGACCCAGTTCCAGAAACCGAAGGCGTTGGCGGGGTCGATACCGAAGGCCTCGACCTTCTCGAGTGCGGTGGAAACGGCGACGAAGTGCTTTGCCACGGCCTCGGCGTTCTGCTCATCGGAGCCGTCGATGGCGCCCTGAGCCTTGAGCTGCTCGAGCATCCAGGTCTTGACCTCGCGAGCGTTGGTGAGGGTCTCGAGCGTGGTGAAGGTCTTGGAGACGATGATCACGAGCGTGGTCTCGGGATCCAAACCCTTGAGCTTCTCGGCCTGGTCGTTGGGGTCGATGTTGGAGATATAGCGGCAGTCGATACCGGCGTCGGCATAGGGACGCAGGGCCTCGTAAGCCATGACCGGGCCCAGATCGGAGCCGCCGATGCCGATAGACACCAGGTGTTCGATCTTCTTGCCGGTAACGCCCTTCCACTCACCGGAGCGCACGCGCTCGGCGAAGGCGTACATGCGGTCGAGGACCTCGTGCACGTCGGCGACGACATCCTGGCCGTCAACGATGAGCTGGCCCTTCTCGCTTGCCGGACGGCGAAGCGCGGTGTGCAGGACAGCGCGGTCCTCGGTGGTGTTGATGTGCTCGCCGGAGAACATGGCGTCGCGGCGCTCCTCGAGCTTCACCTCGCGGGCAAGATCACACAGCAGCTTGACGGTCTCATCGGTCACCAGGTTCTTGGACAGATCGAAGTGCAGGTCGCCGGCATCAAAGCTCAGCTTGTTCACGCGCTCTGCATCGGCAGCGAACCATGCCTTAAGGTCGATACCCTCGGCCTCGAGCTTCTCCTGATGGGCCTCGAGCGCCTTCCAAGCGGCGGTCGACGTAGCGTCGATAGGTGCGGCAACAGTTGCCATAAAGTCCTCCTCAACATACGGGCGCATACCTCCATGCGCCCGGATAATCAGATGCCCCTATTCTAGCGCAGGTCAAGACCGTAATCAGCGAGCGTTGCCAATCCGCCCCCAAACGGCGACCGACCAAAAAGGGACAGGTTTATTATGGCAGGTCAACGCTTTACCTACCAATATTAACCTGTCCCTTCCTGGCAGGTACTAGGCCGCGGCGCATACGCTGCCGAGCAGCTCACGCAAGGGAGACCCAATGCCCTCAAGCAGTTCGGGAGCGATAATGGCAAAAACGGGAACCTCGCCGGCCCCCACGACGGCAGGCACTTTGCCCTCCGAGACAATACATCCATAAGGGACAAAACCGTCTTCACCGGCATCGAGTACCGCCATGCGACGCGCGAGTTCGCGCGCAAAGCCCGCCGTATCGGCATCGCCGATCGCCAGGACAAAGTCCACGCCTTCGTCGGTCGCTAGGGCTACGGCCTCATCAACCAAATCGTCTCCCCCGTCGTCCCCGACCAAACCGCAACGAAAGAGCACGCGTTCGAGCAGGGCGCGATCGAGCGAGCCGAGTGCCGCCGAGACGAGCTCATCGCGCGTATGCTTGTCACCGCCCAGCACTACCAGCGCCTTAGTGCCGCCGTAGTGAGCGACCAATCGTCCGCACCAGCGAGCCACGTCTCCATCCGTAACAAGGCGCGTTGGCATACCAAACCCATAATTGACCATCTTTCCCACAACCCTTCCGTGCATGTAGGTGGCACCGATCGTTAGGCTCATGCTACGAAGCGAGGTTTTCCGAGCTGTTTCGCACTCTTTAGGGCTGCGTTAAATACCCGATGTAACCGAACGACCATACCTGCCAAAAAGGGACAGGTTTTGACGATGTCCGCGCAAGCCGGTATTATCGAACAGGTATTCGATAAGAACATGTGTTTGATGGGAGGACGCGTGGGGCACGAGCGTCACACCTATATCTGCATCGACCTTAAAACGTTCTACGCCAGCGTCGAGTGCGTCGACCGCGGGCTCAACCCGCTCACCACCAACCTGGTCGTTGCCGACGAATCGCGCGGACGCACGACCATCTGTCTCGCTATCACGCAGGCCATGAAGGACTTAGGTATTCACAACCGCTGTCGTCTGTTCGAGATTCCCGACGGCATCGACTACATCAAAGCAATGCCGCGTATGCAGCACTACATGGAGGTGTCGGCGCAAATCTACGGCATCTATCTGGAATACGTCAGCCCCCAGGACGTGCACGTCTACTCCATCGATGAGTGCTTTATCGACGTGACGCCCTATCTGGACCTCTATCACACCGATGCGGAAGGCTTCGCCTGCATGTTGCGTGACGAGGTCTTGGCGCGTACCGGCATCACGGCGACGGTCGGCATCGGCCCCAACCTATTCCAGGCTAAGGTTGCACTTGATATCACCGCCAAGCACGTGCCCAGTCGCATCGGCAAACTCGACGACGAGACCTTTCGCAAGGAGATCTGGCCCCATCGCCCCATCACCGACATCTGGGGCATCGGCCCCGGCGTGGCGGCCCGTCTCGAGAAATACGGCGTCTACGACCTGATGGGCGTCGCCGCACTCGACGAGAACCTACTCTACGACGAGCTCGGCGTCAACGCCGAGTATCTTATCGACCACGCCTTTGGGCGCGAGCCGACAACTATCGCCGATATCCAAGCTTATCGCCCGCAAGCGACCTCGACCACCACAGGGCAGGTGCTCTCGAAGGGCTATGCCTACGAGCAGGCCTACACCGTCTTGCGCGAGATGGTCGACAACGCCGTGCTGGATTTGATCGACAAGCACGTGGTGTGCGACAGCATCTCGCTCTTTGTGGGCTATGCAAGCGAACGCGCCGACATCCGACGGCTCGACGCCAGCGGCACGGCGCAGTATATAGACGGCTGCGGACACCTACGCTCAAGCACGTCGAGTATCGAACCCACCGCAACCGCCGGCCCCGAGCTCGCGCCCCGTGCGCCCAAGCCCGTCCAACACGACGACGAACGCCGACGTTTGGTGCGAGAGGCACAGGCGATTGACGGCATCTTTGTGGGCGAACACGGCGGCAAACCGCGTGGTGGCTATGCCGCGCTCTTTGCGCACTCCAACGCCTCGCGCAAGCTGCCCGAGCGAACCAATTCGTTTAAGAAGATCATGGGCTATTTCGATGAGCTCTGGGCGCAGACCGTCGATCCCAAACGACCGGTCAAACGCATCAACCTGGGATTTGGCAACCTCATGCCCGAGGAATTTGCCACCATCGATCTATTTAGCGATATCGAGGCGGATGAGCGCGAGCGCGACCTGGCGCGCGCCGTCCTGGCCGTGAAAGGCAAGTACGGCAAAAACGCCCTGGTCAAGGGATTAAGCTTTACCGCCGGCGCCACCGCACGCGAACGCAACGATCAGGTAGGAGGACATCGTGCCTAAGTCCCAACAACAGCCGATGCGGCCACCGACGCCTTTTGAACGCCTAACGGACCCCGAGGGAAGACGTCGCTCCGCCGACCCAAAGCTCACCGCCAACGGTGCTGTGCGCGCCAACCGCGCCGCACAGTTTATGCCCTTTGCCGCCCTCACGGGATACTACGAGCTCGTGCGCAAACAAGAGATCACCGTTGAGCCCAAATGCGAACTCACGGAAGAAAAAGCCCTCGAGCTTTCGCAAAAGCTCGAGGGCCTCAAACGCGGCGACTTGGTGCGCGTCACCTATTACGATACGTACGGCTATCG
>CABSAN010000009.1 GCA_902475785.1 uncultured Collinsella sp. | reverse complement strand
ACGGTGCGCTTGACGCCGGCGGCGTGCAGGTCGCGGATCGTCTGCTCGGCATCGGCCTTAACGGTGTCTGCAATCACGATGTGGCCGGCATACACGCCGTCCACGAGCACGTGGAGGATCGTGCCGACAACCTCACAGTCCGGTGCTTCAACGCCGGCCGCGGCGAGCATCTTGGCGTTGCCGACGACGACATGCTTGCCGTCGATGGTCGCCGACACGCCGTGGCCCGCGTCATTGGCGGAATCCGTCACGCGCTTGGGGTCGAGCTCGCCCTGGTAGGCGGCGCGCACGGACTGCGCGATGGGGTGATCGGAGAACGACTCCGCAAGGGCTGCGACTTCGAGCAGCGACTGCTCGGTATAGCTGGCCTCGGGGTGCACCGCGACCACCGAGAACGTGCCGTTGGTGAGGGTGCCCGTCTTGTCAAAGACGACGGTGTCCACGTCGGCGAGCGTTTCGAGGTAGTTGGAGCCTTTGATGAGAACGCCCAGCTTGGACGCGCCGCCGATGCCGCCAAAGAAGCTCAGCGGCACGCTAATCACGAGCGCGCATGGGCAGCTGACGACCAGGAAGGTCAGGCCGCGCAGAATCCAGTCGGACCAGGCGCCGGTGATCAGGCCGCCGCCAAGGGCGAGCACCGCGGCCGCGCCGGTGACGGCGGGGGTGTAGACGCGGGCAAAGCGTGTGATGAAGTTCTCGGTGCGTGCCTTCTTTTCGCTGGCATTCTCCACGAGCTCCAGGACGCGCGCGACGGTGGACTCGCCAAACGGCTTGGTGGTGCGCACGTGGATGAGGCCCGTCATGTTGATGCAGCCGCTGATGATATCGTCGCCGGACTTGGCGGGGCGGGGGACTGACTCGCCCGTGAGCGCGGCGGTGTCGAGCTGGGTTTCGCCCTCGACGATGACGCCGTCGATGGGCACGCGCTCGCCGGGCTTGACCACGATCACGGTGCCGACGGCGATGTCATCGGGAAAGACCTGTTCGAGCGTGCCGTCGGCTTGCTCGACGTTGGCGTAGTCGGGCGCGATGTCCATCATGGCGCTGATCGACTTGCGGCTCTTGCCCACGGCGTATGCCTGGAACAGCTCGCCGACCTGGTAGAACAGCATGACGGCGGCGCCTTCGGCCATGTGCGGGTCGGTATCGGGGAAGAGCACCATGGCAAACGCTCCGATGGTTGCGACTGCCATAAGGAAACTCTCGTCGAAGGCCTTGCCGCGGCGGATGTTGCTGAATGCCTTTTGCAGCACGTCGTAGCCGGCAATCAAAAACGGCACGAGGAACAGCACAAAGCTGGCGTAGATGTCGCCCGGGGTGCCGAATGCGGCGGCGAGGGTGTCAAGCTCATCAAGGGCGTACACCACGGCAAAAATGCCCAGCGCTACCAGGATGCGGTTGCGCTTATGCTCGAGTGACTCTTTTTTCTTGCGCTTCTTTTTCTTCTTGGGGTCGGCGGTGGCCATGACTCGTATCCTCCCATTTGAATGTATGAACACTCGCTCATATAATTTCGCGAGCAAAGGCCGCGGCAAGCGCGGCCTTGCAAGTTGGCGTAAACCTGGGCTAGAGAATGATCTCGCAGTCCGGCTCGGCGTCAGCCGTAAACTCTACAACGCGGTTGAGCACCTCCTCGAACTCGGCGTCGTCGGCCTCGAGCGTCAATTTCTGGGTCATAAAGTTGACGGACACGGATTTGACGCCCTCGAGTTTGGCCAGCTCGTCCTGAAGCTCGCGCGCACAGTTGGCGCAGTCGATCTCGTCGAGCTTAAACTGCTTTTTCATGGTGGGTTCCTTTCTCTGTGTTGGCGACCTGGGTGCCGGTCGCGCTGGTACCGTGGTTGGTTGCTATTCGCAGATATGGCTCATGCCCTGGTTGAGCATGGTGTAGACGTGATCGTCGGCAAGCGAGTAGAGGATGTTGCGGCCGTCGCGGCGGAACTTGACCAGGTGCGACTGCTTAAGCGTGCGCAGCTGGTGCGATACTGCCGACTGCGAGGTTGCGGTCGCCTCGGCGATGTCGGCCACGCAGAGCTCGCGTCCCATGAGGGCATAGAGAATCTTGATGCGCGTGGTGTCGCTGAAGACCTTGAACAGATCGGCCAAGTCGTACAGCAACTCCTCGTCGGGAAGGTCCTCGGGCGAGCAGGTGGTGGGGATCACGGGTTCGGTGGCCTCGATGTCAGTCTTTGTTTCATCAGCGTGGTCGCTCATTGCAATATCCTTTCATATGAACATGCGCTCATATAACTTATTTCCGATTATATGAGCGCATGTTCATATGTCAATACAATTTGCGATAATTTCGATGACTGCTTGCTGTCTCTGCGATTTTCTGTGGGTTAGGATGCATCGACACAATGCTCGCCAACATATTTCGAGATGTTCGGCCAGCATGCTAAGAAAGCCGCCTCGAGAAGCATTAGAGCTGTTCATATTTGTACTTTATCTTGTTAAATACCGTGAGAATCAGTTCTTTCTCTACGGGAGTTCCTGCAGAATCAGTTTTATCTAAAGTTATATTGAGCATTGCTGCAGCCAATCAGGCAAATCGGTGGCCGAATAAGTCGAAAAATGTAGGTGGACATCCGTAGAGACCGCCTTTAGAAGAGCGAATTCTCAATTAGATCAATAATCGCGTCGTCTTCCGCGCGGTTTTCATCGATTTTTGCGGACATTTCGCATTCCCATGGCCCATTGATTTCTTCAGCAAGGGCCCCAACGTGTTGCATGTCATCGGGTTCGGGCACATCGTTGATGCTCGGGTCATCAGCTTGCGGATATTGACTTGCAATTTCGCGCTTGGTGGCCTCTTCTTCTTTGAGTGCCTCCAGGACGCGGCGACCGTATTCGAAGTAGCGCCGCAAGACAAATTGACGAAGAGTTTCTTGCAGGATGGCGTAGTTATCCGGTAGCCGACCGGGCCAGATCTTCTCGCGAATGCGAATCGCTTCCATAACTCGTCTAAAAGCGGACTGCTTGAAAAACGAATGACGACTAACTGTGATAACGGCATATCCCATGTTTCGCAGCGTGTTTCGGCGTTCCTCGTCAATTGATTGCTGCTCGGGCTCGTCGTGGTAAAAGCCGTTGTATTCGATATCGGTCATCGAATTTTCGAGCAGCGCGTCGAGGTAGAAAACCGTCCGTCGCGTTAGGGCGGCGTATCTTTTGGGGACTGGGATCGGATAATCCGTTTTGATAGCGCGTATGGCTAAGCCACCCATTGACTTGGGCATTGTCAGCATCATGACAAACGCCGTTTCGAGTGGGGAACGACAGCCTTCGCGTACATAAGAAAGTGCTTTAAGGGCTTTATTGGATCCACGATACCCCGATGCCTCTGAAAAGAAGGCTCTGAGCTCTTCAACGCTGGTTAGGGCTGGGCGCTCGCGATATTGAGTTTCGTCGGACGTTTCAAGCGCGTAGGAGCCGCAGATTTCAAAGTAATACTCAACGAGCTCAGTAAGGTTGAGGTCGGCTGTTGCTTCTAACGCGCACAGCTTGATATCGACGATGTAGACGTTCGGCTCGAGTTCTAGGTAGCTTTCTGCATCAAACGTATAGCGCGAGCAGTGGCAGATGCAGCCCTTGCGGTGCCTATTTGCATTATTGGAAAACGTCAGCACATGGATGCTTTCAGAATCGACATTCTTTCTGTTGAGCCATGCTCGCGCCGCTTCCAGGTCGGACGTGGTCGGCGCAGACACCCTGATCTTTTCCATAGGTAAGGGATCGATCGCGTAGCTTGCGAGCGAGTTGGCTGTTTGGTATACAGCGCGTGCCGTGGTATGTGATAGAACGATTCCCATACGCGCATGATGGCATAGCGGACGCCACATTCGCCCGAAACTTCGGGTAACGGTATTGGGGCGCGGCTTATCTTCTGCAAACGGTGGGCTTTTGAGCTCTCGTATCGAGGGAGCAGCTTCGGCTGGGGAGGTTTCTGCCAGCTGCGCCTTTTTTTGGTGAACTTTAGTTGCGAATTCGTAGCCTCTAAGCGTTTTTGCTGACCGTCCAGATGCCTCACCAACATAATTTGAGTTATTCGGCCTTATCCTAAATGAATGGTGCGATCGCAACGTCTTATTCGAATTGATTCAGGTAGATTAATGGGGCTTGGTTGCGAAATTAAGGCGACTACAGCGCTCGATTGCGGTTCGAGGGGCCTTGACTAGTGGTTCAGCTGGCCGAACAACTCGAAAAATGTAGGTGGGCCAACCAGTCGACTGTGTGAAGCACGCGTATTTGCTCGTTTTGATGAAAACTAGGGTGCAGCCATAAGGCTGCGCCCTAGTTTACTGCGTGCCGGTGCGCCCAGACGGATTGTGCTGTGCCTGGCGGGCGCTCCCGCAGGTGGATCGGTTATTTCGCAAACAGGTTCTTGAGGTTGAACTCGGCCTGGACGGTACGGAGCATGAGATCGGTGTCGTCGAGGCCCAGGTGCTGCTCGTTGGCGTCGGCGGCGAGGGTGCCACGGCGGCGCGCCCAGTTCTCGAGCGCAGCGGGCGCGGACTCGCGGGGGAGCGAGCGCACGTCGGCGTCCAGGCTGCGGCAGATCTGGCGCGAGTCGATGACGATGATCTTGCCTGCGCGGCGTGCCTCGGCGTAACCGTCCAGATGAATTTTGAACCAGCTGTCCTCGAAGGCGGCATTGTGCGCCATATAGGGGTACTTCTTCATGAGCTTGAGCAGTTGCTTCTGCAGCTCCTTGTTCTCGCGGAACGGCTTTTTGCCGTCGATGTCGTCCCAGGTGATGTGATGGATGTTCGATAGCGGCACATCCTCGCCGCGGTAGATGTCGGGCAGGCCGCAGTAGTGTGCTTCGGCGTCATGTGGCACGGCGTCGCTGGTGAGATCCATGATCTCCCAGCCCACGTTGATGATGTAGCCGCGCTCGGGCGCGCGACCGGTGGTCTCGATGTCGATGCCCAGCACCGTGCCTTGGATGGGCTTGCGGGCATAGGCTACGCCGAGTGCGTCGCGGTCACCGCGGATCTCGCGCATGACCGATGCAGCGGTGCGCTTTTGCATCTTGCCGATGGCAGCGCAGGTGTCGGCGTCGGACAGGCCGCGCGAGAGCGTCGCGGGCGTCACGTTGCGCAGGCGCGCCTCGCCAATCTGGTCGCACAGGTCGCGGTTGCGGTCGGCCAGGTCGCGCACAGTGGCAAAGTCGAAGCCGGGGTCGCCCTCGGCGGTAAAGTACTCGGTCTCGAGCACCTTGAGGGCCTCCTCGCCCTTCTGACGCTCGGACTCCATGGCGCCGTGATCGCCATAGATAAACATGGGGATAAACGGCTGGCGCTCGTATTCGAGTGCTTGCGAAACATTCATATGCTGCTCCTTGGACGGGCCGCGTCGCGCGGCTCGGGGTTACTGAGTTGTGGCGAGATGATAGTTTACCATGGGCAACTATTGGCACCGCGCCCGGGACAACTACAATACCCTAGTTGACCGCTAGGACTTTTACAATGTTGCCGAAAGACACGAAAGGTTCCATCCGTCATGGATTTACTGATTGATATTCTGCTCGACGCCGGTAAGGACACGCTGTCGTTGGTGCCGTTTTTGTTGGTGACGTATCTTGCCCTCGAGACACTTGAGCACGTTGCGGGCGATCGCGTCAACGGCGCTATCAAGCGCGCTGGCGCCGCGGGTCCCGTGGTTGGCTCGCTGCTGGGCATGGTGCCGCAGTGCGGATTTTCGGCCATGGCAGCAACGCTGTACGCCGGCCGTGTCGTGACGCTGGGCACGCTGGTCGCCGTGTTCCTCTCGACCTCAGACGAGATGCTGCCGTTGTTGCTTGCCGAGCAGGTTCCCGTGCAGACCATGGCGATGCTGCTCGCCTCGAAGGCACTGATCGCTCTGGTCACGGGCTTTATCGTGGATGCGGCTATCCGCGGCCTTCGTCGTAATGCCCGCGCGCATGCGGCGATTCGCCGTACCGTGCTGGGGACCGCTGCCAATCCGGCTCATGTGAACTGCGCGCACGACGACCATACCGGGGGCGACATCATTGACGAAGTGGCCGAGGCGGGCGTAAGTGCCGATCACATCCACGAGCTATGCGAACGCGATCATTGCGGCTGTGACGAGGATGAGGACGAGCACGGGCACGACCGCAGCCACGACCATGGTCATGCGGGCGAGCATGAACACCACCACGACCACAGCCACTCCCACGAGGGCGCGCCCGTTCTGTCGATCATCCGCAGCGCCATCTCACACACCGTGCAGGTATCGGTATTCATTTTCCTGGTGACGCTGATTCTGGTCGCCGTCCTCGAGACCTTTGGTGAGTCCGCAATCGAGCAGTTCCTGCGCGGCAATGAGACGCTCGCCGTCCTGGGCTCGGCGCTTGTCGGTCTGATCCCCAACTGCTCTGCTAGCGTCGTTATTACGCAGTTGTACCTCGAAGGTGCGCTGCAGTTGGCGCCGATGCTTGCCGGCACGCTCATTTCCGCCGGCGTGGGCTACCTGGTGCTGTTCCGCACCAACCGCAGCGCTCGCGAAAATGCCGTGTTCCTGGTCATGATGTACGTTATCGGCGCCGGCTGGGGCCTCATCCTCTCCGCTGTTGGCTTCTAAGTAGGCCTAGCAAAACGGGCTTCAAAGTAGCCATGCTCGGCGCCTGCACAATGCGGCGACGCATGGCATTTTGAAGTCCGTTTTTTGTTGAGCCATGGATCCTGAGTGCTCATACCGCCCAAAACAAAAAGGTAGATTTTTGGGCATGTCCCAAAAATCTACCTTGGTCAGCGCAGCAGCTCGGTGAGGTTGCGCTTAAAGCGGGCTCGATCCTCACTAGTGAAGGCTGCCGGCCCGCGGGTGCGCCCCCCGGCGCGGCGCACCTTCTTTTCTTCGTGGCGAATAAACAGTTGCATGTCGATGGTTGCCTTATCGTAGACGCGCCCGCGCACGCCGATGGCGGCGGCATCGCGTCCGAGCACCATGCTCGCTAGGCCTATGTCCTGCGTCACGACCACGTCGCCAGCCTGCAGGCGCTCGACAATGGCAAAGTCGGCGCTATCGGCTCCCACGCTTACATCGAGTGTCGTGACCCAAAAGCCCCGACGCGCGTGCTCGGCGTCGCGCGGATCGTCGCGGCGAATGTGGCGTTCGAGGTTCTGCGTGCTGTTGCCGGCGATAACGACGGCGACGCCCGCCCTCCGCGCGCAGTCGATCGACTCGCGCGTGACCGGGCAGGCGTCGGCATCAATAAAAAGCGTCTTTGGCATCTAGCGCACCAGTTTGCCAAATTGAATGGCGCGAACAATCAGCGTCACGCCAAACACCAGCAGCGCGGCGCCGCTAAAGATGACGAGCATCTTGGCCGACCACAGCGGATAGATAAACACGAACATGCCGGCGATGATGGAGAGTGCGCCGCTCAGGATGGCGAGGGCGCGGTTGGCGGAAAGCTCGGATTCCAGAATCGACATGACGCCCTCGACGATCCAGCCAAAGCCAGCGACGACCACTACAAGCGTGGTGAGCGTCGCGGTCGAGAAGGCCTGGTTGCGCAGGATTATGACGCCGCCCAGAATGATGAGCAGGTTGGAGATGATGCTCGTAACGCGCCAGCCGGTGGGCAGCAGCGGCTCGAAAACAGCGGTAAACAGCCTGATCGCGGCCGTGATCACAAAGTAGAAGCCCAGGACGGTCGTCAGGAAGACGAGGGACTTGGCGGGCGCAAACAGCAGCGCGATGCCGGCGACGAGTGCCAAGACGCCCGTGATGGCGTAAATCCAGCGCACGGCCTTGACGGCCTTGCCTGCCATGCTTTTCTCGTCAAATCCAAACGCGCTCGATTGCTTGTCATCGTTCTTAAAGATGCCCATGATGTCTCCTTTCCGTGCGGCGTAAGCCGTAGCTCTTGCAACCAGTATCGCCCAAGGGCGCCGTCGCGTGGGGCGGAAAGGGCGAATGGGAGCCTCACCTTCCCGAATTGTTATCTTTGTTCCCGTTTGGATGTGGGATATTCAACAGGTGTAGAACATTGCAGCTCTGTTCGTTATTGCCTACGTTTTAGGTTAGATTTTCCTAAGAACAATTGGCTTTTATTGAGGGGTCCCTATGAACGAAACAGTTCCCGCGGCGCCGGAAAGCGCTGAGTCGATGGCAAAGCAAGGTTGCGAAAAGCTTGGCCTGGACGCGTTTGACGCGCTGGTCCGCAGCGCCCGCACGTGCCGTCGGTTTGACGAGTCCATGCGCGTACCGCGCGAGTTTTTGCTCGAGCTGGCGGAGCTGGCACACCTGGCCCCTTGCGGCGCCAACGCTCAGCGCCTGCGCTTTCATGTGGTGAGCGGTGCAGAGGACTGCGCGCGCGTGTTTGACGAGCTCGCGTGGGCCGGTGCGCTCAAGGACTGGCCGGGTCCCGATGAGGGCGAGCGCCCGACCGGTTACATCGCGATTCTTGCCGAGCGCGCTGTTCCGGGTAAGCCCGCCGCGCCCATCACCGAGGTCGACACGGGCATTGCCGCGCAGACGATGATGCTCGCCGCCCGCAGCGCCACGCCCGAGGTGGCGGCATGCATGTTCAAGGCCTTTACGCCCCACGCAATCGACGCCATGGGGCTCGATAACGACAGATACGAGCTCAAGCTGATTATGGCTTTTGGCGTGCCAGCCGAGACACAGGTGATCGACGCGATCGACTCCAACCCGGATGGCTCTATCAATTACTGGCGCGATGAGACGCAGGTGCATCACGTGCCCAAGCGTCCGCTTGCCGACGTGCTGCTGTAGTTGCGCTTCGTTGCGGCGTGATCCGGCGGCAAAACCACCACAAAGGTGCCTGTCCCCTTTGTGGTGGTGCGAGGGGAGGGCGTGTGGCCGATCTGTATTTGGTACGGCATGGGCAGACCGAGTTCAATGTGAAGAACATTTTGCAGGGCTGGCACGATTCGCCGCTTACGGCGCGCGGGCGCGAGCAAGCGCTGGCGACGCGTGCGGCGTTCGAGGACCGTGGCGTGATCTTTGACCATGTGTATTCGTCTCCGCTGGGGCGGGCGCGGTGTACGGCAGAGCTGATCGTTGGCGAGGGCCGTTCCATAGAGCTGGTCGATGACCTGCGCGAGTGGCATTTGGGTTCGTTGGAGGGCACATCAAACCGCGAGATGCCGGCGCAACCTTGGGGTGATTATCCGGTTGCCTTTGGTGGCGAGTCGGAAAGCGAGCTTCGCGCACGTATGGTCGCGGCGCTGTCCCGCATCATGGCCCGGCCCCGGCACGACTGCGTGCTGGCCGTCTCCCACGGCTCAGCCTGCCAGGAGTTTCTTAGATGCGTGACTGGTGGGGGAGAGCAACCCGACAACGGTGCCGTGCTTCATTTTGGCTATTTCGATGGGGCGTTTTCGCTCTTGGGTTGGTAGTAAACGAAAGGACCCCCTATGAATAAAGACCTGTATCTGGTTCGCCATGGACAGACGATATTCAACCTCAAGCGCATTATTCAGGGCTGGAGTGACTCGCCGCTTACGCGGCTGGGATGCGACCAAGCGGCGCGTGCCGGCATGTTCTTGCGTGCGCGCGGCATTGAGCCCGATCATGCTTACACCTCCACACTTCATCGCACCGAGCAGACTATCGCCAACTTGTGGCCGGGCTTGGCGTACGAGCGCCTGGACGGCCTGCGTGAGTGGTTCTTTGGCGACTTTGAGGCCGAGCGCGTGATGCTCATGCCCGAGCGCCCGTGGCGCGACTTCTATTGCCAGTTTTGCGGCGAGGGCCAGACGCAGGTGCGCGAGCGCATGGTGGCGACGTTGACCGAGCTTATGCAGCGTCCGGACCATACGTGCGTGCTTGCGGTAAGCCATGGCTCGGCCATTAAGGAGTTTATGGACCACGTGAAGGGTGCGGCAGCCGACGAGCGCGACCGTGTGCCGGGCAACTGCTCGGTGCTGCACTTTGCGTTTGATGATGCGACGGATACGTTTGAACTGGTTGAGATCTTTACGCAGGAAGACTACGCGCGCGAGCTGGGGCTTGAGCCGCTCGTGGCGGCAGCAGGCCCGCAGCGGGGGTAGCGTTAGAACCGCGAGATCTGGTGAGTGAGCAGGCCCGTCGGGACCTGCGGTGCGCCGCCGGCGACCTGCGCGGCGGGGAAGAGTGCGGCCACGGTAAAGTTGAACGGCTCCTTGCCGGTGTACGTTCCGGCAGCACGGGCCTCATCGGTTAGCAGCTGCGACGCCCCGGTCAGAGCGGCGGCGTAGGCGGGGTCGTCGGCCAGTGCCGGCTCCGGTGCTTGGTCGAGCATAGCGCGGATGGCCCCGACGGCGTCCTCGCGCTTGACCTCCCACACACGGTGCGTAATGCCGGCGGGGTCGGTGACGGCATAGAGCGAAGCGCCCTCTTTGGCGGCGCCGAGGATGATATCCATGACGGGCGAGGCTTCGTAGGCGAGCGACACGGGGCGCGGCTGCACCTTGAGCTCGGCGATCGCGTGCGCAGCGGCGAGTGCGTCGACGTTCTCGGCGACAGCCGCGTCGCTGCCCGTCAGCACGTTAACCGGGCAAATCGCCACAACACCCGTCACGCGACCCGGCTCGCCCGAGCATTCGTACACGTAATACGCTGCGCCCGGATCTTTGAGCATCAGGCCATCGGCAATGGCACCGCGCAGGGCATCGTTGCCGCTCAGGATACCGCCCATCTGCGGCAGTGCCTCGAGCACGCGGTCCTGAGCCGGTCGGATGCAGGGAAACGGAAGTGCTTTCATGGACGGTCCTAACGCGCGAGTCGGTTTGTTCGCGGCTTATTATGCCCCAACTTGGCCGCTTGCGCTCCAGAGCGTGTTGTCGGCAAGCGCGATGAGCACGTTTTGACAGCGAACGATATCGGCATGGGGCACAAACTCGTTGGGCTTGTGCGCGAGCGCCAACGAGCCGGGGCCGTAACTCATGCAATTTCGGTTACCCGTCTTGCCCGCGATGAGGGCGGTGTCGGTGTAGCCGGTAAAGAAGCCGACGGTCGTGTCCGCGTCCGTCACGTCATCGGCGGAACGCTTGAGTGCGGCAAGAAGGGGAGAGCTTGGGTCGCGCTCGATGGCGGGGCGGTCGCCTGTCACGGTATAGCTGCCATGGCAGCCGGGGACCGCGGCCTCGGCGCTGGCGATGGCCTGCTCTACCATGCGCGTCGCGGCGGCCGTATCAGTCGGCGGCGTCAGGCGCATGTCGACCCAGACTTTGGCGCGGTCGGGCACGACGTAGGGTCGATAACCGCCTTCGATTTGTCCAAACGCGATGCTCGAAGCTCCCAGCTCCTCATGCAGCGGCAACGCCGCAAACGCGCGACGAAGCGAACATACGACCTCGGCCATGGCGGCGACGGCGTCTGCGCCCTTCCAAGGCTGACTCGCATGCGCCGTGACGCCGGCCATCTCAATTTCGAACCACGTGCGCCCCTTGTGCGCCACCTGAATCTGCCCGTCGGTGGGCTCGGTATCCAGCACCCATTCGCGCGAACCGACCCAGCCGGCATTGATCGCGGCCTCGGAGCCGCGCATAAAGTCCTCTTCGTCGACCGAGCAGATGAGCGAAAAGCCACGGCGGGGCAGCTCGCCGCTTGCCGCTATGCGCTCGAGTACGTGGACAATCGCGGCAATGGCGCAGGCCAGGCCACCCTTCATGTCGCAGGCACCGCGGCCATAGAGTTTATCATCACGCACGATTGCTCCGAGCGGCGCAATGTCCGCGTCCCAGCCATCGCCCAAGGTAACGGTATCCATATGGCAGATATAGACCAGCCGCGGCTCGTCACTCAAACCGGGCACGGTGACCATGAGGTTGCGGCGCCCGGGCAGCACCTCGAGTTCCTCAACCCGTATGGCATCGAGTGTCGGGTGGTTCAACCGTGCCAGCCGTTCCTCAACCATTGCTTTGATATACCGCTCAATCTCGCCCTCATACGCACCCGGGTCTGAGCTGTCGATCCGCACGAGCTCCTGCGCAAGCCGCCAGGCAAAGTCCTCATCAACCATATGCAACCTCACAATCAGTCTGCCTTCCAAACCGATTGTAAGCCTCCTGAGAGATTCGTGACGCGCACGTAGCAGTATTTACCGTTCGTAGGCTAAGCCATCGCGTTTGCCGTCCGAGCGGGCTCACAAACGACGTAGTGGGTACGTATCCTTTATGGACGACATGCTGTGCGACATATCTGCCTTTCGGTATCACCGGATACCCCCACAGGTCTTGGCGATAATGCCGGACCTGCCCGATTCTGCGGACGATCAGCGCAGGGAGCATCTTTGTGAGCATCCGCTCGTCAAGCATTTCCTGGGCACCCCGTTACACGTGTTGGCACAGGGCAGCTGCGGACGTAAGGGCGATCGCATTGTCAGGCATGTTTGGAACGGGGAGAGGCCGTTTGATTCCGTGCGGCAGACGGAGTTTGGCCTCGATGTCGCGTCTCCGCTCTTTACCTTGCTGACCATGGCCTCCTCGGTCTCAAACGAGCGACTGATCATGTGCATGTATGAGATGTGCGGCACCTTTGCCGTGTGCAAGATTGCGCCTCAGGTAAAGTCGGCACTTGAGCAGGCATTTGGGGACCGGTGGGGTGACGCACGGTTGGGCTGGGAAAATGTAAAGGATGTCTCGGGGAATCCAACGGACTTGTGGAAACGACCTCCCTTGATTGAGCTCTCTGAACTTACCGAGTACGTCGATAAGATCCCGGGGCTCCGCGGCGCTAAATCGTTCACGCGCGCCGCAAAATGCGTTACGGGGGTGGCGGCATCGCCGCTCGAGGTCCAGGCTTCGATGCTGTTTGGCCTTACGAGGTTGCGCGGCGGCGAAGGGCTGAGCCTTACCAATAACGTCGAGATTCGTTTGACGCGCAGCGCCCGCCTGATTTCGGGGCTTGATAGGCGCTATGCCGATATCCTGCTGTCAAATAAGGACGGCAGCCGAGAGTGCTTGGTTGAATGCCAAGGCAAAGCCATTCACGGATCTATTGAATCCAAGATATCGGACTCCGATCGAACGACGGCCTTGCAAGCCATGGGATATCCCGTCGTTCTGATGACCTATGGTCAGCTGGCCGACTCCGATGCCTTCCGCGTAGTGGTGGAACTCATCATGTCCTATCTCGATGTGCCGCTGAAAGACAAGACGCCGCGGCAGCAGGAGCTCGAACGGCGGCTTCGTGAGGAGATTTTTATCAATTGGGCGGAAATATAGTCGCGCGGGTGGAAAACGGTCGCGTGAACTAGAGTTTTGGTCGCAAAAAAGGCTTCAATTTTGCCTTGGAGGGGCCTTAAAAATGCTATCTAGAATAAGTTGTTTCGGAAAATAGACAGTCAACTTACATTCGGCACATAGAGATCGATTTTTACCTACTAAAGTCCCTGATAAAGCTGTTTATCAAAGCGGGTGCGCTGAGTGGTTTGGGTCTTACTGTCTATTATCCGAAAAAACTTGTTTTGGGTATCATTTTAAAGCCGTCCGGAGTAACGAAATCGGCCCCCCGTTTCGTGAAAACGGGGGGCCGAATGGGCTTCGTGGCCTGTCTGGCAGGTTTGGCGCCGGCGCTATTTAATCACGCGCACGCGATACATCGACGGAATCTGCTTGAGCGCCTCGATGGTGCTGCTGTCCAGGTGCTCATCGGTGTCGAACATGGTGTAGGCGTTCTCGCCGGCGGATTCGTTGGTCATACGCTGCACGTTGGCGTTGTCCTTGGCAAGGATTGCCGTGATCTGACCGATCATGTTGGGCACGTTGGCGTGCAGACAGGCGATGCGGCTCGCGGCGCGTGCCTTGCCCATGCTGCAGGCGGGGTAGTTGACGCTGTGCGCGATGTTGCCGTTCTCCAGGTAATCCTTGAGCTCGCTGATGGCCATATCGGCGCAGTTGGCCTCGGCCTCGCCGGTGCCGGCGCCCGAGTGTGTGGTGATAAACGTATTGGGCATCTTGACGGTCTTGGGCGTGGCAAAGTCGCAGCTAAACCAGCTCAGCTTACCCTCGCGCAGGGCGGCGTCGACGGCGTCCTCGTCAATGATGGTCTCGCGCGCGTAGTTGATGAGCACGGCGTCGGGTGCCAGCAGGTTAATCTGCTCGGTGCTGATCATGCCGATGGTGTCTGCCTTGCTGGGCACGTGCACGGTGAGGTAGTCGCAGCCGCGGCACAGATCCTCGAGCGTACCCACGCGCTGCACCTCGCGGCTCAGAACCCACGCGTGCTCGACGGAAATGAACGGATCGTAGCCGTAGACATCCATGCCCAGATCGACGCAGGCGTTGGCGACCTTGGAGCCCACGTTGCCCAGGCCGATGACGCCGATGCGCTTGCCCTTGAGCTCGCGGCCCACAAAGGCCTTCTTGGCCTTCTCGGCATCGACCTGAATCTCGGGATCGTCGGCGTTGTCGCGCACCCAGTTCATCGACTGCACCACGCCACGGCTCGAAAGCACAAGCATGCCCAGGACGAGCTCCTTGACGGCGTTGCTGTTGGCGCCGGGGGAGTTAAAGACGACGACGCCTTTCTTGGCGTACTCCTCGACGGGGATGTTGTTGACGCCGGCGCCGCAGCGGGCGATGGCGCGGATGCCCTCGGGCAGCTCGTAGCCGTGCAGGTCGGTGGAACGCATCAGGATGGCGTCGGCCTCCTCGGCGGTGCCCACAAACTCGTAGCCCTCGCCAAACTCGACTTTGCCGTCCTTGGTGATGTCGTCGATGGTTTTGATCTTGCGCATGGAAAACTCCTTAGCAGGTTTGTCTAAAACAAGTGGTTTGAAGTGGCTGGTCGGCCCGCGCGTTGCGGGCTAGTTAGATCGCGGACTCAAACTATGCTGCGCTTCGAAGTCCTTCATGTACGTGGCCAGCGCCTGCACGTCCTCCATGGTGACGGCGTTGTACACGCTGGCGCGCATGCCGCCGACGAGGCGATGGCCCTTGACGTTTTGGATCTGGTGCTCTGCCGCGCCTGCGACGAAGGCGGCGTCGAGGTCGGCATTGCCGGTACGGAACGTGACGTTGGCGATGGAGCGGCTGTCGGCCTGCGCGGTGACATGGAACAGCTCGCTTTGCTCGAGCAGGTCGTAGAGCAGGTTGGCCTTGGCCCAGTTGCGCTCGGCCATGGCGGCAAGTCCGCCGGTCTGCTCAACCCAACGGAACACCTTGCCGCACACGTAGATGCCAAAGGTGTTGGGCGTGTTGAGCATGGAGCCCTTGGCGGCCTGGGCCTTAAGGTCCATGTACTGCGGCGTCTGCGCAAAGGCCGGGCCGTCCGCGATCAGGTCGTCGCGCACGATAACCACGGTCACGCCCGCGGCGCCGGCGTTTTTCTGAGCGCCGGCGTAAATGAGCCCGTAGCGCTCGACGTCGAGCGGCTGCGACAGAAAGCAGCTCGAGACATCGGCGACCAGCGGCACGTCGCCGCAATCGGGCAGCTCGTGATACATGGTGCCAAAGATGGTGTTGTTCTGGCAGATGTAGACGTAGTCGAGCCCGTCACCTGCGGCCTCGGCGGCAATGCGCGCGTTGATGTCGGCCATGTCGGGGATGCGGTCGAAGTTGGTGTCCTCGGAGCTCGCGAGCAGCACGGCCTCGCCGTACTTGGCGGCCTCCTTGTACGCCTTGTTGGCAAAGTTGCCGGTCACGACGTAGCCGGCGCGGCCGCGGCGCATGAGGTTCATCGGGATGCCCGCAAACTGTAGCGTGGCGCCGCCCTGCAAAAACAGGACACGGTAGTTGTCGGGGATGCTCGGCAGGCGACGCAGGGTTGCCTCGGCGTCGTCGATGATCTGCTGGTACATGCTAGATCGATGGCTCATCTCGAGCACGGACATGCCGCAACCGCGGTAGTCCATCATCTCGTCGGCGATCTCGGCGAGCACGCTTGTGGGCAGCGCGGCCGGGCCAGCTGAGAAGTTGTGCACACGTGCCATCTTCTAGTTCCCCCTCGTAGTCGTTTGAACGTTCGGGATACTTTAGCACAGTGGAGCGCCAGGCGCGACCGTATCACGGTAAAACTCGAGTGCGCCGCTATGATTTACAGGATGGTTACATGGGGGAGGGGCCTTACCTGATGGCTCGCATCCGATCCGCATCGGCCTTGGCCTGTTTCCAGGGGCGCACTCGGCCGTTTACGAGGTCATCGTAGCCGCGGGCGATGGATTGCTGGATGGTTCTATTCATCCCGTGGCGGTTGTCGATTATTAAGCCAGGGATGTTTGGCAAGAATGGATCTGTTCTTTCAACTGGCATACGGAATCCCTCTGTAACGCTGCCCTCTTCAATCGATATCGATGATAACGCGCTGGTATCGCGCAGACATGGGGCAAAACGTAGTGTCACTGGGAGTACTCGGGCTCCCGGACTGCTGATTTACGTTCCTAGCTCCATAATTGGATCATATTTGCTTCGGTTTTGTTGCGCAATAAAAGTGCGCTCGAGTTATGGCCGGCACTCCCATAGGCTGTTCGCCGGATGATAGCGACCGTCTGCAGAAACAGCCCTATTGGGCGTCTTTGTTCTTCGGGCTACATGAGTGCCTCACGGTATGATTAAAAGCACGTTGCGCCAGACCAGTGTTAATAAAAGGTCAAAAATGGTGGCATCAAATGCGATTGTGGCATAGGGGATGCTGATGAGCGAAGCGAACTACTTGGAGAGGCTGGAGAAGGCGCCCATCTCGGAGCTTAGTTTTGACGATGTGCGGCTAAAGCGTTCAATCCAGAATGCTGGTTTTTGCTACTTGCCCGATCTTTTGTCTCTTACCGATAAAGAGATAGACGCTCGTTTCGATAGTAGATATGCCGATTCAATCATTAAGATGCGAAAGAAATACCGTGCGGCCCCGGACGCCTTTGCTGCTTCTATGCTTCAGCCCAAGATGGTCGAGAAACCAGCGAGCGTGAAGGCCCCGCCGAAAAGCCGACCTCCTCGCGAGTCAAATACCGAGACAGCGTCTTCGATAGAGCAATATGAATACGACTTGAGCCATTTTCCGCTCACACGCTCGCATGGTTTGTTTTCGGCAAAGTTGGAGGAATTTGAAGAAAGAGCTCGGGGTGCCTTTGACGACCTTGGCTCAAGGTCTGAAAATGTCATGGTTTATCAGGCGTTTGAGGAATTCTCGGCAGACCTTGATGAGCTCAGCACTGCTTTAGAAGAACTCATAAAACGTTACCCGACAAAACCTCGCATTGTTCTGATGCTGATTGATAGGTGTTTGCCGAACGCTTTTATGGTTTATGTTGCTGACAAGGCGCGCAGGGTTTTCAACGATCATAACCTATGGGGCAATTTCTTCGCGAGTCTTGGCATTTGCGACAGTAACGTACAGGGGCTTGTAAAGCATATTTTTATAAAACATGTTGAAGAGCGTGGAATGCCTTTGTACGGCCGTGATGAGGAAGTTAATTACTACTTCTACACCGCTCTCCTCCACGGAGGCTTATCGGAAGATTCTTGGTCAAACCTGTGGGAGAAATTACTTCCGCTTGCGAAAGAAGTTTCTAAAGGCAGTCTAGGTTTTGGCGGAGAGATGGACGGGCGCTCCGTTCTTAGGGAGCTAAAGAACCCTGAGAGTCGGTATGCTCCCGAAAAGGCAGTCCTTAACATTCTTGAGAAAGCGCCCGATTCAACCATTGCTCCATTATTTGAGGCGTCCATGCGCGTGGCGGCGCAAATTGTTGACTCGAATAGGGCTGGAAGCCGCTACACGATGCTATCTAGTTTCGGTCTGCCTGAAGCCGCAATGCAGGCCCTTCGTGACAACCAGGAGCGTGTGCCGCCCTTGGCGACCGGGGGAAGGGCTGCTGCTGAGACGCAAGAGCGGAGAAGCGGCACCCACCGATTGATCTATCTTCCGATTGCCAGTTTGCAGCTGGATTTATCTGAGGGTATTGTGACCATGCGCTGGCCGCGCCAACAGTTCCCGCTGCATTTTGCTGGTGACAAGATTGACTATTATGTTGACGGCGAGCTAAAGGCAAGCTCTGAATTCGATATGAGTGTCGGAAAATGCATTTTGAATGCCGTCGGTATTGCCGTTAACCCTCGGGCTCGTTACGACGTGGAATTGAAGCTCATGCACAAAGATGAGCGAGCGGGTGACTACATCGAGCTTAGTTCGTTGAGCCAGTCGTTTAGTAGGAACAAGCCCGGTTGTTTTGAATTTATAAAGGACGCTAAGGGCTTTTATCGCTTGCGCGGCAAAAACGAGCGGTTAACGAAAAGGCGCCGCATCGCCTACATCGTAAAAGACGGATACAAGATTGTTCCCGGCCAGGGCATGAAGGCAGTCTCGGAGTATGAGACTTCTGGCGATTGGGGCGATAGTCAAATCTTCATCTACGATGTAGAGCCCGGTTCGGCAGGTTCGGTTGTTAACGAGCTGACAGGTGAGGAGGTCGCCGTTTGGCAAGAGCGCTACGTCGCAAAGATATATAAGCATCGACTCATCGGAGAAACGAGCGACGGCGTTGACTTGTATGGACGTATTCCTAACGAGCTTGATACAAACGCTGGCCTTCCCTCTATGAGCATTGAGGCGCTTGATGGCGCGGATGCGCTTAAAGACCTGGATATCGTTTGTTGCTGCGATGGTGAGCTGGTGTCGATACCGCGTCGTGTCATGTGTGAGGACGATACCGGTAATGCGGGTGCCGCAAGAATAGAGTTAGATCCGTCAAAGGCAAACCTTTTCAGTTGGCATATCAAAGAGTGCACCATAGAGGCGAGGCAGAAATCAGCCGGTGGCAAGGTCGTTTTCCGCTACCGATTCGCAGTGGTGCCCATACAAGAATTTAGGCCTGTGTCCATCAGCATCGATCACGGGTGTGCTGTAGCTGAATATGGTTTCCAGGCGTGCCTTCCCATTGATGTTGTGCGTATTCATGAAGAAGCCGATGCGGGAGGCGAATGCGACAGGCTTAATTCCCTCAATGCCTGGGAGCGGTATGAAGCGAAGGCCCTCCTGAAGGATGAGTTCTTGCATCTCCGCATTCGTTCGAGGGAGAGTGGCAAAGAAACCGATGCCAAACTTGCCCTTGCTGCAATAGATGTTGACATGCCAGAAAGACTTGCGAATCTGTCCAAGGAGCGTTCAGTCTGTTTGGCAGATGCGTTGGAACTCGGCCCCAGCGCGGCAAACTTTAAGATTATCTCCTATGGTTGGAGATACAACAGGGCCGCGCTGGTGATGCTCGGTTCAAAACCCCTTTTCTTCAAGAACCTCAAACAGCCTGGCGAATACGGATTCAATCTATTTAGACATGCAAGCCTCTTTCAACAGACTGACTATAGGGCATCCAGCCGTCTTCCCCTGAGGCTGTCCCTGTGCTACGGCGATGACGTGTCAACGGGAGAGCTGATTCCAGCTTGGACCGATGTTCAAATGCTTGATTGTGCCGAGGGGCTCGGTATTAACGGCTGGAAGCTATCGCCGGGCGAATCCCTTGGATATGTTCTTCGGTTTGAAGGCAAGCCCTTGTGTGACATTCATTTCAGGTTCTTTAGGCGTTCTAAGTATAAGGAAAGAGACGAAAAGCCGATTGCTACGGCCTTTGCGGAAAAGGGCTCTGTGGAGGTCGCTCTTCCGTCAAGCGTGGTAAGGCAGCTGGGCAACAAGAGAGAGGTCGCAGTTGAAATGTCACCGAGCGACGTCTTTGGAGACCCTCGACGAGAATACGCGACCAGTATCATTCTTAAATAGCGGGAGCAAATAATGACGAATGTGAAAGAATTCAATCCCATTGAGACCGCGCGCAAAGTGGAGGACTCTTATCGCGAGTACATCGCTACCACTATTCACTTTGATGACGCGGATTTGCAGAAGCAGCTTGAGACGATTCTTTGCGAGCCGGGATATCTCGCAAAGGGTCCGTTTCTTGAGGCGGCGCCTCCGTACCGCAAGGATAAAACAGTGGCTGACCTGGTGGATGAGGAACTTCTCTGCAAGGGCATGATGAGTTTGGGCGGTGGAGATGCGCGTAACTTTGACCCCTATCGCCCTTTATACGTGCATCAGGTTAAGGCTATCGAAAAGAGCGTGGCGGGGCGAAACTATGCCGTCGTTACGGGTACGGGTTCGGGCAAGACTGAGTGCTTCCTGCTTCCGATTTTGAATGATATCCTCACAGAATTCGAAAAGAGCGGGCGCTCTGCTGGTGTCCGCGCCATGATTCTTTACCCGATGAACGCTCTCGCAAACGATCAGCTTAAACGATTGCGTAAGTTACTGAAGGGCACCGAAATTACTTTCGGGCGTTATACCGGCGACACTGAGGAGAAAGAGTCCGTGGCTCTCCGTAAGTGGAAAGACGAAAACCCGGATCAAACTAGACTGCCAAATGAAATCATCTCTCGCGAGAGGATACGTGAGAATCCACCCAACATTTTGCTTACAAACTACTCTATGCTTGAGTATCTTCTCCTGCGTCCGGAGGACGCGCCGTTGTTCGGAGGGGCATTTGGCACAAACTGGCGACATATTGTCATCGATGAGGCGCACGTTTATTCAGGCGCGCTTGGTACCGAAATCGCATATTTGTTGCGTCGAGTAAAGGCTCGTATCGAATCAGAAACGGGAGAGCTGCCCAAGCTTCATTGTTATGCAACTTCCGCAACAATCGGCTCAGATGAAGATATGCCAAAGGTGGCTACATTTGCTCGTGATCTTTTTGGTGAGCCTTTCTCAAGTGATCCCGCAAATCTTGACGTCATCACGAGCGAGAAAGATCAGCCCCAAGACGCCCTTGACGAAAAGCCATGGGGCACGCTTTCTCTAGATATTTGGGCGGAACTTCGCAGGGAACTTTCCGATCCCGAAAACGCAAACGTAGAAGACATTCGCAGCGCGCTCGCATCTGGTGGAGCTCCTGAAGAGGTCGTAGCGAGACTAGACGGCGAGTCCCCTCTAATGGGGTTGGGAAAGGTTCTTTTAGGTGAATCATCTGCGGCAAAACTGGTGAGACGCTGCGAGCGTCTTTTCGACCTCACTGATCTTGGCACCATTGAGGAGCTTGAGATCGAAGGGCTCACGGGAGATAAGAGGGGTGTGGAAATCCTTACTGCTATGGTCGAGGTGCTTTCCTCTGCGCAGCGCTCCAGGGATGTCCCCATTCTTACGAGCCGGTACCATTCGTTTTTACGAGCTCCTGAGGGCATCTATTTAAATCTGCATACACGTAAGCTGACTCCTCACAAAACGATTGCAGAGCATTATGACGATGAAAACGATACTCCTGTATATGAGGTGTCGGTCTGTCGCCACTGTGGTCAGGCTTATATCTTAGGCGTTGAAAAATCGGACTCTGAAGCCAAGACCGCTTGGCTAAACCCCAGGCATGAGGGAACGGATTCCGACGATGAGTTCCTTCCAAGAACCTACTACCGACTTCTTTCCGATGAGACGGAGCGCGATTCTGACGAAAAGGTTCAATGGCTGTGTCCGATATGTGGCTCTCTTTGGCATGAGGCCGAAGGCGGTGCGCATCGTTTTGAGCACGCGGGCGTTTCGCGCATCCCGGTCGCACTCAATGAAAACGAAAAGAGGCAAGCGGATGAGGAGGAAGCGCGCTGTCGACACTGTGGCTACCAGTCTCCAGTGGCAATTCAGCCGATGCGTGTTTCGCCTGAAGCTGCGGGTAGCGTCGTCTGCTATGACCTGGTCAGAGACATTCCGCCTTTTGATGAAGAGGAAAAAGACGAGGATGATTTGTTCGCAGACCTTGACGAAGAGCGCAGGGCTGGAAGCGTTATCTGCTTCTCGGATAAGCGCCAGGATGCTGCCTTTTTCGCACCTGCAATGGACAGGACCTATGGAAGTATCACGCATCGCCAACTAATTCGAGAAGCGGTGGAGGCCCTGTCTCGTGATGACGAGGGTTGCTCACCGAGTTCGGTTATCAATTGGATAACAAGTGTGGCAAGAAGACGCTATCCGGGAGTTTTGGGCTCTGATAGGAAGGGGAAGGCGACGGCTTGGGTCCTTGATGAGCTTGCGGCTGAGGACTCGCGCAACAGCCTTGAAGGCCTTGGCATTGTAAGGATAGAACCGACCGAATTCAATGAAGGGTTTTCCCATCCAGGGGTGAAGAAGCTTGTTGCGAACCAAGTTAATAACCTCAATGCAGCTGGGGCTACCTGGCTTTCGCCCGAAGATTATATTCTGTTTGCCAAGGTCTGTTTAGAGTTGCTCCGCGAAAGAAACGCTATTGAAGTCCCCGAAGGAGTTCCTGACCTTAGGAATAACCATGAGAAGCGCGGTAACCTTGTGGTACTTGAGAGCGGTGGCTCCAGGGCGAGGGATATTGTCGAGTTTGCGGGAGCTTCTGCGAAGGGCACCGAAAACAAGCGCAGTGCCTTCATTCGCAAGTATTGCAAAAGGGAATATGGTATCGAGTTGTCTCGAGAAGACTCGCGTTCGATATTGCAGAGTCTGTTTCAGTTTACGGGGGAGTATCTGACTTGTAAGCTGTTTAGGGGCGAAGGCTACCTCATCGATTCGAAGGAGCACTTTAGGCTCAATAGGGACATATGGACAATGTACCCGCATTCTGACGATGACGTAGTTTATCGCTGCGATGCATGCGGATGCGCAACTCACTTAGATACGCATGGCGTCTGCATGACTGCGAAGTGTGACGGCACGATGGTGAAAATGACTTTCGCTCAAGCGATGGACAAGGATCGCTTCTATAAAATGGTATATCAGGACGAGGCTCTTCCTCTCGACATTGAGGAACATACAGCCCAGCTGTCTTCCAAAAAGGCGAGAGAAATACAGAGCGAATTTATCAAAGGCAACGTTAATGTTTTGAGTTGCACGACCACGTTTGAGCTGGGTGTGGACGTTGGCGATTTGAGGGCCATTTTTATGAGAAACGTTCCACCTAGTACCGCGAATTATACGCAACGAGCCGGTCGCGTTGGACGCCGCGCGGGTAAACCCGGATATGCCATAACGTCTGCTCGCCTGCGACCACACGACATTGCATACTTTGAGGATCCGGCAAAGATAATTGTCGGTAATACGAGGGTGCCGATGTGCTATTTAGATAACGATGCCATTGCGATACGCCATGTTTTTGCCGTTGCTATGTCCGAGTTCTTCCGCTATGCGAGCCGGAGTTTGGGCAAAGACTATTCTCATAAGTACAACGACTTCATGAACTTATCTGAAGAAGATCCAGAGGGTCTCTGTAATCTTCGCCATTATCTTGCGTCACGGCCGGAGAGCATTTACAAACAACTCGCTTGTATCATTCCGCAAGAACTGACTGTGGCGGATGAAATTGGCGTTGATCAATGGAAATGGACGGACAAGCTCGTCGGTCCTGTCGATCAACGTGGAGCCAATGTCTGCGGTAGGCTGCTTCTCACGCATAGCCTAAAACATGGCGATTTTGAGCGCATTCAGGAAGGTATCGAACTGAGTGAGGGTACCGATTATAGTCGCGCCTACAAGTTGCAAAAAATCAGAGAGTCTCTCGAGAATAAAAGAACTATCGAAATCCTTGCTGAGAACGGCATTTTGCCAAAGTATGGATTCCCTACCGATCTCGTTGAACTTCATCTTCCTCCTGTTGAGAAGTCATTGGCGGAGAACAGGCTTTCTCTTTCTAGGGGGATGCGGCAAGCTATCAGGGAATATGCACCCGGCGCAGAAATCGTTGCTGGTAAGACGCTTTGGAAATCTGTTGGCATTAGAAAGATGAGGGGGCAAGAACTGGATGAACGCAGGTACGGAAAGTGCCCTAAATGCGAAGCCTTTGTATGGCCTATCGAAAACTACAGCGATAAGGGCGAATGTCCCGTTTGTCACACTGAGTTTGCTCTTGAAAAGAAAATGCTCGTCCCATCTTATGGTTTTGTTGGCATAGAGAGTGAAAAGGGCATTGGCATTAGAAAGCCACGTCTAAGAGGATATTCGTCTGTGTATTTCAGTCAACATTGGCCAAACGAGACGATGTCCGCTGAGCATCGTTTTCCTGGTGGCGCGGTTCGGAGCAAATATGCCGAAAATGGTCAGCTTTGTGTGACCAGCAGTCCTTCTAAGGGTTTTCGGGTCTGCTCTTACTGCAGTCGTGCCGCCGCTGGTGGGGAGAGAATCAAGCACAGTTACTTGTGCGAAAAAAGCGGAATTACCCCTACCATTAAAAGATACAGCGCTTTGGGAACTTCCTTCGTGAGCGATGTCCTTGAACTCGTATTTGATTTTAACGTTACAGTTCACTTTGATGATGCCGACTGGGAAGCTGTGATGTGGGCGTTGTTCACTGCAGCGGCTAAAATCCTTGAGGTTCCCGAGACTGAACTCGGGGGGACTACGTATAAAAATGACGCCGGCGGTTTCTCGGTGCTTATCTATGACGATGTGCCTGGAGGCGCGGGTCACGCGCGTCAGCTCAGCGATGAAGTCCCACAGCTTATTGAAGAAGCATATAAGGTCGTAGACGGTCATTGCGGCTGTGGCGAAGAAACTTGCTGCTACGGTTGTATTGCAAATTATTACAACCAAGTTGTGCAGGCGAATCTTTCCCGCGGTGCCGCAAGGCGAATTTTGGAGACTCTTCTTACTGCCTCGTCATCCGGCAGCTCTGCTGATAATGCCGATGAGGACAAAGAGCTCGATTGCAAGGCTGGTGTCTCCGACCCAGTTGATGGATTTGAGCTATGGGCCTCTGATGATGGTGCGAACAATGAGGCGCTTTCCTTGGCCGAAGCGATGAAACTGTCAATCCAATCCGATTCTTCGGATGAATGGACCGAGTTAGTTCGTGAATTGGTGGGCTACAATCCGCATTTGCGTTGGGAGACTCCGGACAAAGACGTGGAGCTATCTGATGCAAGCGGCGACAGCGCTTACGCCACGCTTGTTTGGCGCAAGTCCAAGGTCATTCTTCTTGATGAGGAAGCAGCGAGCGATTTCAAAGATGCATTTGGGTCTGCTTGGCGTAGCGTTTCTGGCTGGAGCCTGTTTGTCGTTGGCGGGTGCTCCGCCGAAGATGTGATGGGCGAGATTCATAAAGAGGCATAACTGTGGCTGCAAGAATGATACCGAGCCTTGGTCCAGCTGAATACGATGATCGAAGTCGTGAAGGGGAGATTTACTATGCCCTAAGTAAGTTACCCGATGATTTTACGGTTATCCATTCATACAAGATGTTGGATGTTGTGGATGGAAACGCGATCGAGCAGAGAGAAGCCGATTTCATCGTGTTTAATCGCAAGCTCGGCATTCTTGTTATCGAGGCGAAAGCGGGGAGAATTCGCTGCGAAAACGGTGAGTGGTTGTACGGCAGCGGCGTGTCAATGAGAAGGCACGGGGGTCCTTACCGGCAGGCGGATAGTATCAAATGGAAGCTCATTAATCGATTTGAAGATGTAGGGTTGAGAGAACTGTGCAATAGGTGCAAGGTTGCTCACGCGGTTTGGCTTCCGTCTTTGGGCGCCCACGAGCTCGGTTTTATCGACTACTCTCCTGAGGCTTCTCGCGATATTACTCTGTGCAAGACGGACCTTGGGGATCCAACTCAACAAATAGTTCACATCATGAGCATGGATGTCGGAGGAAGGGAGACGAGGCTTTCCAATGATGAGGCTAAAGAGGTCTTGCATAAAGTGCTCCTGCCGGAGTTCGATATCGTCCCGACGAATTCGGTGGACTATCGATATAACGACTTCGTGTTCGCAAGGCTGCTGGACTCGCAGGCTCGCGTGTTGAATTTCATAAAGGATCAGAAGACAGCGGTAATTAACGGGGCGGCAGGAACTGGCAAAACTCTCATTGCAATTGAGAGAGCTAAGCAGGCCGCCTGTACGGGCAGGGTTCTCTTTTTGTGCTTTAACTCGCTTTTGAAGGAAGAGATTACTAGAAGGTGCAACGATGTCCCGGAAATTGACGTCTATACAATTCCGGGCTACGCCTGCAAGGCCTGCAATTCTCTCGAGCCAAACTATGCCTGCCTGACCGAAGAGCTCATGGAGCACCCTGACTCGTTTCCCTATCAGCACATCGTAATAGACGAAGGCCAAGACTTTGGCCTCAAAGCCATTGAAGATGCGATGGTGCTCGAAACCTTGCGTTCTATCGTGGATTCGAGGCCGGAAAGCACGATGTATCTCTTTTACGATAAAAGGCAGTTTGTCCAAGGCTCAACTATGCCCAGCTTCCTTATGGATGCCGATTGCAAGCTAACGCTTTATGTAAACTGCCGGAATACGGAGGCTATCGAGAAGTCTTCCCTGAGTGCTCTTGGTGAAGCGCACGGTTTTAGAATGCAGGTTATGGCTAGGCTCGGAAAACCTCCATTGCTTATGATTAATTGTGACGCCGCCGCGCAAGAGGCATTTGTGGATAAGCACATTGATTTACTCAAGAACGCCGGTATTAATGACATTGTGGTTATCACATGCAAGACACTGGAAAACTCTAAGCTGTCGTGCTGTTTCGCTGGTGACCAGAACCTAAAGAGGTGGAAAGGTCAGAAGATTCCCGTCCATACGGTGAGGAAGTTCAAGGGGATGGAGGCTGCTGCGGTAATTATGATTGATGTTGATCAAGCCTTATGGGAACAGCCGTCCATGAGCTACATGCCAGAGCCTGGAACTTTGTTTTATACGGCTGCTTCAAGGGCGCGGCATGAGCTTAGAATTGTTTGCGACATGAATGAGGACGCCTGCAACCACGCACTCGTGGCGATGGGCGAAAAAGCGAATAGGCGCCCCGCCAAGAAGCTCGCAAATGTTTTGGGAGCAGTATTGGTTGGATAGGGCGCCGGCGCGCCCCGCCGCCCTTTGTGAACCCGGGATTGTGTCCTGGGGGTTTCGCTGCTATTCATGCCATGCGTGGGCAGCCGCTAAATCACCGGGATATACCGTGACAAATACTCCTTGAGCGCCGGGTCGCATACATAAAGAAACGTTCCCAGCATGCCACGCGTCATGAGGACATAGTAGGCGTTGACGATGATCTTTCGCAGGTCATCGTCGCTCGCCTTTTTCTTTGCGACGGCATCTTTGAAGTTCGATTTGTTAACGCAGACGGCTCCTTTATCGGTGTCGTAGTAAATATCTGGCCCCAGAATTACGAAGCCGTAGTTGAGGTCGTAGCCCTGCACCGTGCGGATACATCCGACTTCGTTTACGGCGTTGGCGGAGTTAACCCAATCCTTTTGGCTCGAGTTCCATCGTTTGGGGATACTCTCAATGACGATATCGAACGCGTCTTTGTGTTTCTTCGTTTCCCACTTCCACGCAAAGCCCGCCGTCATGCGGGATAGACCAACTTCTTCTTCCTTGGCTTGCTGCAGGGAACAGAAATCCTCAAATCGGTCGACGATTCCAAACTGGTATCTGGGGATATCGCTGCCCGGATCCCCGGATCGCGAATCGTAAGGCTCCGATGAAAAGAGTTCTTTGAACTTCATGCCGGCATGCATGTACGCCTTGTTGTCGAGTAAGTCGTAGACAAAATCGAGGTATTCATCGCCGCCGCGTACGCGCATTTGGGTGCTTAGGCTGAACTCTTCAGTTTCAACGCCCGCTTCTTCGAGCTGATTGAGTCGCTGCTCAAGGCCGTCTCGATTGAGTCCGGATGCGCGAACCTGCTGTTTGGGGTCGTAGAACAGGTACGCCTTGTCACAGCATTTGAATATCCAGTCAACCTGGTTGCTCGTACGCGGAAGGCCGAGGCGATCGCAGGTGTTGTAAAAAGCCCCGATGCCGGCGCCGGCGGTCAAGCAGTTTCCCAGTCGATGTGCCTCGTCGACAAGCAGGATGTCATACCGATTGTTTTTGGTTATGTCACTGGGGCTCAAGATATCGCCGGGCTTTAACCCTGGAAGGAAGTGCGTGAGTTTCCTGAGGGTCTTCTTCAGGGAATCCATGGGGGTGACAAAACCGACTCGCAGGCCGGAAAGGTTGGGCTCATTTTTGATTTTGAACATGAGACTGATGGCGAGGATTGTTTTGCCTGTTCCCGGCGCGCCGTTCACGACGGTTATACGTTCTCTTTTTGAGCCGCCATGTTTTACGTCTTCATGCTCCTGTTCGAGACGTTTATAAATCGTCTCGATCGTTTCGTATTGGTCGGGCGTAAGCGTCTTGAAAGGCGAGAACTTGAACAGATCGGAGTTCTCGAGCTCTTCAATCGGATGAATCGCGTAGTTCTCCTCACGAAGCTTCGTCCAGAGGTCTCGGAACTTCTGTCGATACAGAGGCCGCTCAAAATAATCGAACTGGGCATAGCCATTATTGGCATTGGTTACCTGGTATTTTTCGTCGGCGCAGAACAGCTCAATGAGCCTGTTTTCAAACTCAAATGTAGCGGACTGATTGAATGTCGGGTTGTCGATTAGAAGGGTCCGGTCGAAGTCCTTCTCAACGTTTGCGGCGTGTTGTTTCATTCGGCGTTGGTAATTTGTCGTTTGCCCGATGTACGCCGTTTTGTTTTTGCTGTTGGTCAGGATGTAAAGAACAGGCCAGCTTTCGTCATGGTGAGCTCCGGGCTTTGGCGTGCCAAAATCTTGCAACGATTCACTTGTCTCAAAGGGTTGCGGTAGGGGAAGCGTGTATTGACGAAGGGCGAACTCGTTACTCACGGTGGCCCGCCTTTCTGTATTCGACAGATGATGCGTTGATGGGGTAGCGCTTGCCATTGCGCATCAGTTTGGACGAGAGCGCAGTTGGGAGATCGATTCCGTTTAAATCGGCAAAACGTAGGAGAAAGATGAGCGTGTCAGCGACTTCGTCTTCGATGGCTTGGCGTTGCTCGGTGTCTTCGAACATTTCCGCAATGCGCTCGTCGCTCATAAAACGAAGGAGCTGAAGGAGCTCGGAGGACTCAGTTACCATGCCGATGGCGAGTTCTTTCGGCGTGTGATATTTGCGCCAGTCGCGTGCGTCGCAAAAATCTCTAACTTGTACCGTCATGGCATCGAGCTTATCCATCGTCCGCAACCTCCCTGATGTTCATTGTTTTATTATGGCCGTATCTGGGATTTATTGCACATCATTTGGGGCGTGCGGTTTGTTCGGTCGCGATTGCCCGGTAGGAGGTTCCACCGTGAAGATCGATGTCGATGTAGACCAGCTGCGCGAGAGCCTGCTCGACCGCGCAGGGAGCGCGGCCGGCGTGGGCTTTCCGGCCGCCATGCTCGACGTGATGGATATCGAGGACGAGTCGCCCCAAAAGCTGCTAGCCCGAGCCGAACGCGAAGGCCTCGACCTCCGCGACTTTGCCGTCGATGACGATTGCGGAGCGTCTGACGACTGGTAACCCCGGGTCAGTTCATCCGTTTCTTCCTGAGATATAAGAGAAATCCCTTTTTGAACGTCCTTCGGGTTCCAAAAAATAGTCGATCAGTCTTTGTATCTTCCTTGCTGTCAAACTTGATAGCCGTTAGCTCGATCGTACAGATGTAGTCAGCAACTTGGAATAGCCGGTAGGCTCGTGGTGTGGCTTCTCGGTATACGATGACATCCCTTGCTAGAACGTACTCAAGCGCAGAATGAATGACCTCCGTTACAATCGGTTGGCCGTTGTCGTAGTAAATCTTAACGGTGTCGTATCGCTGGAAGAATTCCAGATGGTCGAAAAGTTCAACTGTGAGGTCTCGCCTCATTCTCTCCGCGAGACCGTTTTGATTGCCGGCGAATTCGCTCATTCGGTATTGCAGACAGAGATAGCGTATGGGGAGATGCTGAATGAACGCGCGAAATGCGCTCAACATGTGCCTTCGCTGCTCCTTGGGAAGATCTTTGTAGTCGCCATTTCCATTCAGTAGGGGTCCTGCATGAAAAGGCGTATTGGGAAGCGAGGACTGCGACAGGGCGCGCTCGTAGCGGTCAATGCGTTCAACGATTGCATCGTTTTGATCGTGAAAAACGAGGGTGACGAGGTAGTAGTTGGAGACGCCTCCGAGGTCGCCAGATTCGTCAACAAAGACGGAGAGTTCGCTCATGATGGGCCTCCATTTTTGCAAAAAAAATGCCGGGGGTAAGACCCCGGCTCTTGGAGGCCCCTCTTTTGGAGGGAACCGTATTCTTTATACCATGAGATAAGGGGTGCTTTCAAGTAATATTATAATAAGCAAACATATGTTCGTCAAACTACCTGCGAAAAGTCCTTAGCCGTCCAGAGGTGGGTAGAGCGGCTCGTAAATTGCTGACGCAATGGGCCGGCGTTTTCCCGAGAAGTATTTAGTCTTGACTCGCATAAAAAATGCCGGGGGACATCCCCCGGCTCTTGGAGGTCCCTCTATTCGAGGGTACCGACTTTTTTATAGCATGAGATCGGACGGCTTTCAAATGGCGCCATGTGGATGGGATGGGATGGCTACGACGCCAGTGTGGCAATGACGGCTTCGTCGCCGGCGTATATGAGGGTGTTGCCGTCGGGGATGATGGTTCGGCCGTCGCGCTTGAGCATTACCACAATAAACGGGTGCTTGCCCTGCGGCACGTCGCGCAGGCGCTGACCGGCCAGACGACCGTGGGGCGTTACGGTGACCTCGCGCAGCGTAACCTCGGCACGTTCTTCAAATGTCGGGGCAGCCATCACCAACAGGTCGCCTTCCTCAATCACGGTATCGCCATTGGGCAGCACCGGGTGCGCGCCATCGCGCAGCACCAGGACCACGAGCATGTCCGTGACGCTGCCAATATCGGCGAGCGAGCATCCGGCAAACGGATGTCCAGCGCCCACCTTGAGCTTTACAAACGACATGCCATCCTCGTCGCGGTAGTCGTTAAAGGTGCGGCGCACGTCGCCGGTCGCATCGATCATATCGAGCTTCTTCGCCACCGCCGGCAGCAGCGAACCCTGTACCACAATGCTCGACACGGCAATCACAAAGACCAGGTCAAATAGGTCGTGCCCACCGGGAACGCCGGCAACCACGGCAAAGAGACTAAAGACGACCGAAGCTGCTCCGCGCAGGCCCGCCCAGCTTACGAGCGCAACCTGGCGAGGGTTGGTCTTAAAGGGCGCCAACAGCATGCCCACGGCGATGGGGCGGCTCACGAAGAGCATAAACGCCATGAGCGCCAGGCCCGGCAGCAGCATCTGCGGCAGGCGTGCGGGCGTTACGAGCAGGCCGAGCAAGAAGAAGATCGTCATCTCCGCCATTTCGGTGAGGGTGTCAAAGAAGTGCGCCATCTCGACTTTGCCGGTGATGTCGCTGGCACCCAGCACAATGCCGGCCAGGTACACGGCCAAAAATCCGTTGCCGCCCAGGTAGCTCGGCAGCGCGTAGGCAACGATCGCCACGGCGAACAAAAAGATGGTCTGCGCGCCCTCGGCCGTTGCGTGCGCGCGTTCAATCAGGCGGCCCGCCGCCCAGCCGATGGCAAGGCCCAGGCCCGCGCCCAGGATAATCTGCTTGGCCAGCAGTGCGGGAATGTTGATGTCGCCGCCGGCCGCGAGTGTGGCGAGCACGGCGGTGAGCATGTAGGCGACGGGGTCGTTGGAGCCCGATTCGACCTCGAGCAGCGAGTCGGTGCCGCCCCTCAGCGACAGGCTGTGCTCGCGCAGCACGCTAAAGACGCTGGCCGCATCGGTCGACGCCACGACCGAGCCCAGCAGCAGGCCGCCGATCCAGTCGAAGCCCAGCACGAAGTGGGCGAACACGCCGGTGATGCCTGCGGTGATGACGACGCCGAGCGTGCTCAGCAGCACCGCGGGCACGGCGACGGGCTTGGCGCGGTCGATGTTGGTGTTAAAGCCGCCGTAGAACATGATGAACAGCAGCGCCGTGCTGCAGACGGTTTCGGTGAGCGCGTAGTCGCTAAAGTCGATATGCGCCGGGCCGTTGACGCCCAACAGCATGCCGAGCGCGATAAAGATGAGCAGGGTGGGGAAGGGGAGTTTTTTGCCGACGGGTTTGATGGTCAGGCACAGAATAATAACGAGGCCGATAAAGAGAAGGATCTGGTTCATGGATGGTGTCCGCTCCTGGGTGGTTGGCGTGGCACGGTCAGTTGCCTGCGGTTATTTGTACCCAAAGATGGTGGGTTTATGGGGTTGGATTGCGGGCGTGCGCGATATCGTCATAGACGGCTGCCGTCTTTGCCTCTGCTCGGAAACCCTTTCCAGCTTTATTGCAACGGAGTACAATGGGTAACGTTTAAGTTCAACTTGAAGTTTTAGTTGCGGCGCCGGGCTTCGGCCGCAATACAAGGAGAGGCGTACCATGGCGATCTATGTGACATCTGATGCTCACGGGCACGTGCGTGCGCTTGACGAGGCCCTGTCTAAGATCTCGTTGACGTCCGACGACACGCTGTACGTGCTGGGCGACATGATCGATCGCGGGCCCGATCCGGTCGGCGTTATTAAGCTCGTGCGCTCGCTGCCCAACGCCCGCGTGCTCAAGGGCAATCACGAGCAGATCATGCTCGATGCCATCATTGGCCAGGATCCGCTCGATGCCGAGACCTGGGATATCAACGGTGGCTGGACGACGCGCGAGCAGCTCAACGACATGGAATTTGAGGCATACGAGGAGCTCGTGCGATGGATGGCCGCGCTGCCGCTCTACGCGGTGGTCGAGACCGAGGAGCGCCCGTATCTGCTGGTACATGCTGGAATCGAGATAAAGGCGGCGCGCGCGTTTTTGCTTGAGCATGGCGCCGATTGTGCCGATGGCGTCGGAGCGGTGGGTGCCGATCGCGAGCTGCTGCAGCAGATGCTCGCGGTGCAGTCGTCCGATGACCTGCTGTGGATTCGCCATGGCTATTGGGATGCGCCGACGGGGCTGCTTTCTGCCGAGGGCAAGGGTCCGGTCGTGGTGAGCGGCCACACGCCCACGGTATCGCTTGGGCGCTATTGCGAGGTCGGTGGTCTGGCGGGGCTCGATGAGGAATCGGGACGCGGGCAGATCGTGCGCTTGGGCGGCGAGGACACTGCCGGCGTGCCCGATCGCATCGATATCGACTGCGCTGCCGCCACCGGCTCCGAGTTCGGTCGCGTGGGCATCCTGCGGCTCGATGATGGGGCGGAGTTCTACGCGAACATCAACCCGGGCGAATAACGGGTGCAAGGGGTAGCTAATTTGGGAAGGGTTTTTTGACTACTTTTGCCCTTCTGCCCGCTAATTGATTTCTCTGGGACGGGGATTAAATAATCATTTGGCTGCCCGCTGGCTAAGTGAGTAGACTGTTTTGGAAATGCCGAGCACCCAACATATTTGCCTCAATAAAACCGCAGGTCAAAGACTTGTGCTCTGTCGGTGTGGTCGGGGATTCGGTAAAAGTCTACTCACTTAGTTTTGCGTGATGCATATTGTTCGCAATGTGACCCCAGCCGGGGTGATTCCATCGCAAATTCCGGTGACCGGGGACAGCTAATTAGGCGCCGTAGGGGTTGCGGTCGCGCTCAATGCGTTGGCGGATGTGGGCGTACTCGATAGTCAGTAGCACCAGGAGTAGGACCATGATGGCTAGGTAGCTCACCACAGCGCCCATCAGACCCAGCAGCTTAATCAGGATCACCGGCAGCACTACGCTTACGGCGAAGCAGATCAGGTAGATCTTGGTGACGTCGCCGGCATGGCGCAGCACCGTGATGATGGCGTAGATAAAGTCGATGGCTGCGGTGACGCCGCCGGCGACGACCATCAGCAGCGCCAGCGTACGGTAGCGCTCAAAGTTAAGGCCGTACATAAAGCTCATAATGGGGATGCCGGGGCCTGCCATAAATGCGGCGCACATGCCGGTGATGACCACGATCAGCGCCATAACGGCAACAATAATCAAGTCAAAGCGGCGACGCTTGCGCGGATTCGCCCAAATGCTCGACAGACGCAGGAGCTGCGGTTTATAGATAAATCCAATGCTCAACAAAATAGCCTGCGCCGGAAAGAACAGTGCATTAAAGTACAGCTGATACTTGTAGGCCAGCGTGCCTTCCATCACGAATTTGGGCATGCTCTCGATTAGGTTGAACAGGAACAGCGCGCCAAAAAGTGGGGCGCACTGGATAAACAGGTGGCCAGCCTCGCGCAGACTCATGCGGCGTGATTTTTCGGTTTCGAGCAGGGCGAGCGGGGCGGTGACCAGCACGAGCGAGGCGATTGCGGCGATGCCCATGGCCATGGCCGCGATGGGCATGCCGCGCGTGAGGAACAGTGCCACGCTAAAGACCGCGATGACGCCGGCGGAACGCAGCGTTTGGCTCATGCCAGCCAAATAGAGCTTGTCGGCCTGCTGCAGGCGGCCCTCGTACACGTCGGCGATGCCGTCGATCACCTTATAGAGGTAGACGCCCAGGCCGATCGTGGCCATCTGCGCATCGTAGCCGCGGGCGCTGCTGTATATCAGGCCGCATGCCAGCGCGAGCGCACCGCAAAGCCAACGGTTGAGCTGGTAGGAGGCAAAGGACGTCTTTTCGTCGATGTCCGAGACCTGAAAGTTGCGCACGCCGTAGTTGCACGCAATCATGATGAGCGTGCCGGTGACAAAGGCGATGGAGAACTTGCCGGCTTCCTCGGCGCCCACGAGCTGCGTCGACACAATGGTGAGCAGCGGAAACGCCATGCCCCATACGGCGGTGCCCAGGGTATTCCAAAGGTAGTCGCGACGGGTGGCATGATCTTCGTACTCGGCTTCTTGTGTGGAGAAGCCGCCGCCGTAGACGGCTCCGAGCAGGCGGTTCCACCAGGCATTGACCATGCGGTGGATGGGGCCGGGCTGGCGATCGCGCTCGCGGCGATGGCGTGTGGCCTGGCTGCTGTCGGGACCGCCGGCGTTACGCTGGCTTAGCTCTTGGATGCGTGCGAGTTCCTCGGCAGTGTGCGATGCGGGGAACAGGCCGTTCTCGATGCGTCCGCCCTGCCCGTGCGCCCCGCCCGATACGGCGGGGTCGGCGACGCCATTGCGGCGGGCGATGGCGCGGCGGATGCTATCGAGGGGCGTGATGCTCAAGGCGGTTCCTTTCTATTGCTGCGCTCTAGTATAGTCGCGGTGGTATCCATTCGTGTTTTTGAACAGGTTGTTCAATAATTTCGGCGGGCGGCTGTAATTTGTCGGCAAACGTGCGGTATCCTGATGAAGTTTTGTGACCCCCCGATACCGCTTGCTTGGTACCAAGGAGTTTTTACCCATGGACGTCGCCGCATTCTTACTGGCTCTTGTGCCGATTATTTGGCTGGTCGTGATGCTGCTGTGCTTAAAATGGCCAGCTTGGAAGGCCGCTATCGGATCGTTTGCCCTTTCGTGCTTGCTTGCCTTCGCATGGTGGCACCTGCCGGCAGCGCAGATCGCGACCGCCTCGCTCGAAGGTTTTTTGATGGCTCTGTGGCCCATCGTCCTGGTGATCATCGCCGCGGTGTTCACGTATAACCTGTGCGTTCGTACGGGCGCCATGGAGGTGATCGGCAGCATGATCACCTCCATCAGCAGCGACCGCCGTCTGCTGGCGCTGCTCGTGGCTTGGTGCTTCGGTGGCTTTATGGAGGGCATGGCCGGCTTCGGTACCGCCGTTGCCATTCCCGCCGGCATGCTCGCGGGCCTTGGTTTTGAGGCCGTGCCTGCCGTGCTGATCTGCCTGCTAGCCAACGGCGTGCCCACGCCCTACGGCTCCATCGGCATCCCCACGGTGTCCGTTGCCGACCTGGTGGGTCTGGATTCCCTGCACCTGGCGACCGTTCAGCTGGTGCAGCTCGCACCGTTCTTTGTGGTGATGCCGCTATTTATTGTGCTGGTTGCGGGCCGTGTTGCCGATGACCAGGGCAATGCTGCGAGTGTGGGCGAGCGCCTGCACGGTGTTGCCGGCGTGGCGTTGCTCTCCGGCGTGTCGTTTGTCGGCGCGGCTCTGGTCGTTGCCATGTTTGTGGGTCCCGAGCTGGCCGTGGTCGTAGGCTCCATCGTGTCGCTTGCGCTGACCGCCGCGCTTGCCATGCGCGCCGAGAAGTCCGGCCACCTGGATGCGCGCTTCCACATGAATATCGAGGCGGGGGAGAAGCTCACCGTTAAGTCGGCGCTTTCGGCCTGGTCGTGCTTCATCCTGATCTTTGTGTTGCTGCTGGGCACGTCTAACCTGGTGCCCGCTGTACATGCCGCGCTCGCGCCGTTTGCGAGCCACGTGCAGGTGTATTGCGGTGAGAATCCCGGTACGCTTACGTTTTCGTGGATCAACACGCCGGGCGTCTGGATTTTCCTGGCGGCGTTTGTCGGCGGTGCCATTCAGGGCGCTTCGCCGCGCATGATGGGCGAGGTGCTGGCCGCGACTGTGAAGCAGATGACGCCGACGGTGATCACGATGCTTTCGGTACTGGGCTGCGCCAAGGTGATGGGCTATGCCGGCATGATTTCGTCGATCAGCGCGTTTTGCATTGCGGTCGCTGGCGGTCTGTACCCGATTCTGGCTCCGTGGATTGGTGCGGTCGGTGCGTTTGTGACCGGCTCGGGCACGTCCTCGGGCATGCTGTTTGGCCCCATCCAGAGCCAGGCCGCTACGGCGCTGGGCGTGAGCGACTACTGGATGGTCGCGCTGAATGCGCTTGGTGTTGCCGCCGGTAAGATGATCTCGCCGCAGACCCTCGCCATTGGCCTGGCTGCCGTCCACGTGCGCGGCAAGGATGCCGAACTTCTGGGCGCCGTCCTGCCCTACGCTGCCGGCATGCCGGTCCTCATGAGCGCCATTGCCATGCTCGGCCAAAACCTGCCGCTGTAGTCGGCACTTAGGGACGTTCTTTATGTGCCGGCACTTTGGGAACGTCCCTAAGTGCCGGCATCCGGGGGCACTCCATGGCTGTTGCCTGTTCAAGAGTGTCCCCAATGACTAGTCGTTTAAGAACGTCCCCAATGACTATAAGAACGTCCCCAACGACTAGGCCGTTTGCCTGCGATTTTTGACCGTTGGGCGGGCTTGCCGCCCTTGCCGCAAAAACGTTTTTGCATATCGGGTACAACGGGCTTTACGTGAGTAAAGTGCGCGCCGCGTCCACGTGTCGCGTTTTTAAAGGAGGCCCCATGCCTGGTGTTACCCCTGCAGAAGTTTTGTCCAACTTTGGTATTACGCTCGTTGAAGATCCCGCCGAGAATCAGCCCCGTCTGCTGGTCGATCTACCCGCCGCGGAGCTCGTCGAGCACGCCATCCGCCGCGAAGAAGGCCGCATGGCATCCAACGGCGCGCTGGTGATCGAGACGGGGGAGCGCACTGGCCGTTCGCCCAACGACCGCTTTATCGTCGACACGCCCGACGTGCACGACAAAATCGCCTGGGGCGCGGTCAACCGCCCGCTGCCCGTCGAGAGCTATGAGGCCATCAAGGCCGGCATCGTCGACTATCTCAACGAGCGCGACGTGTTCGTCACCCGCGGCATGGCAGGCGCCGACCGCAACCACACGCGTCGACTGCTCGTTGCCTGCGAGCGTGCCAGCCAGGCACTCTTTATTAAGCAGATGCTCGCCCGCCCGCTCGCCCGCGAAATCGCGCGCACCGGCGAGCCCGACTTCTGCGTGCTCGCGGCACCTGGCTACCAGTGCGACCCCGCCATCAAGGGCCTCAACTCCAGTGCCGCCGTGGTCATCAACTTCCAGGAACGCGTGATTCTGGTCGCCGGCACCGGCTACTCCGGCGAGATTAAAAAGTCGATCTTTAGCGTCATGAACTATCTGCTGCCCGTCGAGGACGACGTGCTGCCCATGCACTGCTCGGCCAGCATGGATCCCGTCACGCACGAGACCGCCGTGTTCTTTGGCCTGTCCGGCACCGGCAAGACCACGCTTTCGGCCAATCCCACGCGCCTGCTGATCGGCGACGACGAGCACGGTTGGTCCGACATGGGCATCTTCAACATTGAGGGTGGCTGCTACGCAAAATGCGAGGGCCTGGACGCCTTCCACGAGCCCGAGATCTTCAACGCCGTCCGTTTTGGCGCCATTTGCGAAAACGTGGTGCTCGACGAGAACCGCAAGCCCAACTACGACGACATCTCGATCACGCACAACACGCGCGTGGCCTATCCCGTGGAGCACATTCCTAACGCGTGGACTAAGGGCATGGGCACCACTCCGAGTGTCGTGCTGTTCCTGACTTGCGACGCTTTTGGCGTGCTGCCGCCCATCTCGCGCCTGACGGCCGACGCCGCCATGTACCACTTTGTGACGGGCTTTACGGCTAAGATTCCCGGCACCGAGGTCGGCGTCACCGAGCCCACGCCCACGTTCTCCTCGCTGTTCGGAGAGCCGTTTATGCCGCTCGACCCCATGGTTTACGCCAAGATGCTCGGCGAGCGCATTGCCGACGGCCGCACGCGTGTGTACCTGGTCAACACCGGCTGGATCGGCGGCGGCTACGGCGTGGGTCATCGCATCGAGCTGGCCTACACGCGCTCGCTGGTCGCGCGCGCCCTCGACGGCACCATCGAGGACAGCGAGTTCGTGCACGACGACATCTTTAACGTCGACATTCCCACGACGTGCCACGGCGTGCCCGATGGCATCCTTGTGCCGCGCCAATACTGGCAGAGCACCGCGCGCTACGACGAGGCCGCGCACAACCTGGCGGTGATGTTCGAGGAGAACTTCGAGAAGAAGTACTCGCACCTGCCCGAGTCCGTCAAGGCCGCCGGTCCGCACGCTCAAGTACACGCCGACGCCCTTCATCGCGGCCGCGGGCTGCTGGGACTTCGCCACTAGCTTCGCCGTGAGTCCATATCCACCACAAAGGGGACAGGCACCTTTGTGGTGGTTTTGCTCGCGTGGATGACTCGGGTTACAATACGCCTGACATATCGTCCCCTTCTCCGGATGGGGACAGCGCAAGCGTTCTTGTGACGGCACCGTAGGACTTTGAAGGTGGCCGTTGTAAGGGCGCTTTTTGTTTAGGCGCCCTCACTCGGGCGCGCACAATGAAGGGAGAGCGTATGAAGAGCTTTATTGCCGAGGATTCTTTCTGGGAGCTGTTTCCGCAGGCAGCGGTCGGTGTTGTGGTCGTGGAGGGCATGAAGCCCACGGCTCAGATTCCTCAAGAGGACGTGGATGCGATTGCGGCGTTGCTCGACCGCGCCAATATCGATGCGGAGCGTCATCTGACCAGCGACACTATCAGCGAGAACGCACCGGTCAAGGCATGGCGCGAGGCCTATCGTCTGTTCAAGACCAAGAAAGGCGCGCGCTGCTCGATCGAGAACTTGCTCAAACGCGTGCTCAAAGGCAAGCCGGTGGGCCACATTACGCCCGCGGTGGATATTTACAACACGGTGTCGCTGACCTACGCGCTGCCCGTGGGAGGCGAGGATCTGCACTCTATCGAGGGTAATCTGCGCCTGGCGGTTACTGATGGCGGCGACGCGTTCTTGCCGCTTGGCGAGGAGGCGGACGATCCGACGCTGCCCTGCGAGCTGGCCTATATCGATGATGCGGGCGCCGTGTGCCGCTGCTGGAACTGGCGCGACGGCGTTCGAACGGCTCTGTCCGATGATTCGGCCGATGCGTTCCTGGCGATTGAGTGCGTGGAGCCCGAGCGAATGAAGGACTGCCAGGCCGCGATCGATCGCCTCGCTGAGTTGCTCGAGCGTTATCTGGGAGCGACGGTTGTCGTTAAGACGCTTGTGACTCGCGACAATCCCTGCGTGGAGCTGTAGCGAAGTCTGCGGATCAAACTCGACGGTCAAAACCACCACAATGGTGCCTGTCCCCTTTGTGGTGGTTTTTATGTTGATGGGTTAACAAATAGGGTGCGCAGGGCTGGCGGCCGATAAGTACGGTTAAGATGTTTACCCGTTAGCATTATGCAAGCGAAAGGCGGTCGTCTCCCATGCAGCAGAACGACGAGACACGTTTCGAGGACTTTGTCGGACTGATCAGCGGGCTCTACAAGGAGATCCAGCGCATTAAGACATCCGAGGGCGCAAGGCTGGGCCTCAAGGGCTCCGACGTTATGTGCCTGTACTATCTTGAGCGCAGCAAGGACGGCCTGACTGGCGCCGACCTCGCTCGCATGGCAGGCGTGACCCGCGCCGCCGTCTCGCGCACGCTCGCGCATCTGGAGGAGGGCGGCTACGTCGAGGTCGATGATTCGGGCGATGCCGCCGTTAAGTATCGTGCTCCGGTGCGCCTGACCGCTCTGGGCGGCGAGAGTATGAGCGAGGCGGACCGCATCATTCGCGAGGTGCTCGATACCACCGGTAAGGCTATGGGTGTGGAGCAGCGCGAGCAGATGTATGCGTCGCTACGCACGATTCTCAACACCCTGCGCGAGATCTAAGGCCGCCAAGGCATTTGCTTCCAATTAACAACTGCATAGTCCCGTTTGAGCGCGTATGCCGTGCCGGGGCTTGCTGTCAAAATTCCCTGCGCGGGACCTGCGCAAGAAAGGATTCGCTATGTCCGTCCGTATTATTACCGATTCCGCAAGCGATATGTCACCGGCCGAGCACCCAGCATTGGCCGTTTTGCCACTGTCCGTCACCTTTGGCACCGATGTGTACATGGATGGCGTCGACATCGATCACCAGCGCTTTTACGAGATGCTCGTGGAGCGCGATGAGCTGCCTAAGACCGGCCAGGTCAACCCGTACGCGTTTTCGCAGGCTATTGCCGAGGCGCGTGAGGCCGGCGATGAGGCAGTGATTATTACCGTGGGCGCTAAGCTTTCGGGTACCAACCAAAGTGCCCGCACCGCACTTGCCGAGGCGCCGGGCGGCGATGTGTATGTGGTGGATAGCAATAACGTTACCCTGGGCGAGCGCGTGCTGGTTGAGTACGCGCTGCGTTTGGTGGACGAGGGCCAGGGCGCGGCTCAGATCGCGGCGGCTGTCGAGGCCGTGCGCGACCGTGTAGTCGTCATCGGCCTGCTCGAGACGCTTGAGTACCTCGTTCGCGGCGGTCGCCTGTCTGCTGCGGCTGGTGCTGTGGGCACGTTGCTCAATGTGAAGCCCGTTGTGGCAGCGGAGGACGGTCTGATCGTGCAGCTGGGCAAGGCTCGTGGCTCCAAGAACGGCCGGAACCTGCTCAACCAGAAGGTCGAAAAGGCAGGCGGCATCGACTTTTCCATGCCGCTGGCGCTCGGCTATACGGGCCTTTCGGATGCGGTGCTCAAGAAGTATATCGAGGACAGTGCGGCACTGTGGGCTGGTCACACCGAGGGCGAACTGCCCGTTCACACCATTGGTGCCACCATCGGCACCCACGTAGGCCCCGGCGCCGTAGCCGTAGCCTTCTTCCAGCCCGCCAACTAACCGACCTGCCATAAACCACCACAAAGGTGCCTGTCCCCTTTGCGGTGGTTTATGCTTTTCGGGGTGGAAGGGAGCGAGCAATGACGTCTGAGGGCTTTTTTGAACGGGTGTACGAGGTGGTCGAGCAGATCCCCGAGGGGATGGTAGCCACGTATGGCCAGGTGGCGCTGCTTGCCGGTCGTCCACGAAGTGCGCGGTACGTGGGGTATGCCCTGCATAGCAATCCGCGCCCCGGCGAGATTCCCTGTCACCGCGTGGTGTTTGCCGACGGCCGTATCTGTGAGGGCTTTGCCTTTGGCGGCCCCGATGCTCAGCGTGAGCTCTTAATGGGGGAGGGTGTGACGTTTACCGATCCCGTGCACGTCGACTTGGCCGCCTGTCGCTGGCTTGCCGGACTCTAACGGCTCTGCCGTGGCCAAAACCACCACAAAGGTGCCTACCCCTTTGTGGTGGTTTAGTTTACTTGGGCTAACTTATGGAGAAGCTATGGCGGCGGATATTGATGCTGCAAAGTAAACCACGGCGAACTATATTGGTTTCAGCAACGGAGCAGGCAATAGGCGATGAAAAAGCCTGCCCTGTTGAGTTTGATTCGCATTCCTCCCCTCTGTGCGATTCAACGGTGTACTTCGGGAACAGGCCCGCTGGCAACTAACTGCCGGCGGGCCTGTTCCTGTTTGTCGGGGGAGTGCGATGGACGGAGCCGAAGCGGTCCGGCTCCAAAAAAGGCGGACGCCGTAGCGCCCGCCCTATAGCAATCGAAAGCTCAAGCCAGCAGATCGGCCTAGTACACCATACCCATGGCGTCCTGAACCTCTGCCAGGGTCTGCTCGGCGATCTCGTTGGCGCGACGGTTGCCCTCGTGCAGCACGTCCTTCACGTAATCCAGATCGTTCTCGTAGCGCTGGCGACGCTCGCGGATAGGTGCGAAGTACTCGTTGACGACCTCGGTCACGTACTTCTTGAGCTGGCCGGAGCCGCCCATGCCAATCTCCTCGGCAATTTCGACCTCGGAGCGGCCGGTGCAGATGGCGGCTGTCGAAAGCAGGCCAGACACGCCGGGGCGGTTCTCGGGATCGAACGTGATCATGCGCTCAGAGTCGGTCTGGCTTTTCTTGATGCGCTTGGCCGTCTCCTCAGCGGTCATCGAGATGTTGATGGCGTTGCCGTAGCTCTTGCTCATCTTGCGACCGTCAAGGCCGGGCAGTAGCGGGGTCTCGGACAGCAGCGCGTCGACCTCGGGGAACACCTTGCCGTAACGGTTGTTAAAGCGGCGGGCGATGGTGCGGGTAAGCTCGATGTGCGGCAGCTGGTCGCGGCCGACGGGTACCACGTTGCCCTTGCAGAACAGGATGTCGCAGGCTTGATGTACCGGGTAGGTGAGCAGAAGGCCGGTGAGCTCGTGGCCCGAGGCCTCCATCTCGGCCTTGACGGTGGGGTTGCGCGCCAGCTCGGCCTCGGACACCAGCGACAGGAACGGCAGCATGAGCTGGTTGGCGGCGGGCACGGCGGAGTGCGCGTAGATCATGGTCTTGTCGGGGTCGATGCCGCAGGCAAGGTAGTCCATGACCATGTTGTACACGTTGTCCTGGATGTGCTCGGTCGTGTCGCGGTCAGTGATGACCTGGTAGTCGGCGATGAGCACGTTGGTCTTGGCGCCCATGTTCTGCAGCTCAACACGGCCCTTGAGGGTGCCGAAGTAGTGGCCCAGGTGCAGACGGCCGGTGGGGCGGTCGCCGGTGAGCATGGTGAACTTCTCGGGCGTCTTGGTCAGGCCCTCGCGAATGGCGTTGCTCTTTTGCAGCGCGACTTCGTAGCTGTTCTCGTTTGGCATGATTGCTCCTAACGTATGTTCATGGGTCAAGATGATAACGCGTTTATTGGAGGGGTGGTGCGTAAGTAGGCGAGGGGCGGGAGAGGGACGCGCGTGGTGCGGCATGTGCGATGGGTGCGGCGCGGCCGTGCTTGGCTAACGGTGCCTTGGCACATCCTCGGCAGCTTGCCCTAGAGCTTGTGGTGGCGCTCTTCTTTGCGCTCCTCGGCTGCCTGCTCCTCCTGCTTAAAGGCGGGGTCGTCGGGGGTGACCAGTTCGTCCTCGTGCGTGCGCTTGTTGTAATGGTGGCGCAGCACGGGTTCAAACAGGTGCAGGTGCTTGGCAAAGGCCGCCGAGCCAATGGCAAGCACGGTAAAGATGAGCACGCGCATGGGCACCTCGACCTGATTGATGGCGGCGGCGCCGGCCGAAAGCATGATGCACCAGGCATAGATGAGCAGCACAGCCTGTTTTTGGTTGTAGCCTTCTTGGATCAGGCGGTGGTGGATGTGGCCCTTGTCGGCCTGCCCGATGCTAATGTGGGCGCGCTTGCGGCGCACGATGGCGCTAAACGTGTCGATGATAGGCACGCCGGCAACGATGAGCGGGATGATAAGCGAGGTGAGTGCGGCGGTGCGGCTCACGTTGAGCAGCGAGATGGAGCCCAGCGCAAAGCCCAGAAGCAGCGACCCCGAGTCGCCCAAGAAGATGCTTGCGGGGTTGAAGTTGTAGCGCAAAAAGGCCAGACAGGCGCCAAAGAGCGCAATGGAGAGCGCGGCGGCGTCGATGCGGCCCGAGAGAACGGCCATCGAAAACATGGTGAACGAGGCGATGCCGCAGATGCCCGTGGCCAAGCCGTCGAGGCCGTCGATGAGGTTAATGATGTTGGTGAATGCCACCAGATAGATTACGGTGATGGGGTAGGCGAGCCATCCGAGCATGATCTCGCCGGGAGCAAACGGGTTGACGATGACGCCGATTTTTAGGCCGCCCATGCAGGCGATAAGCGCGGCGAGGACCTGTCCGGCCAGCTTTTGCTTGGGCGTGAGCTGGAAGACGTCGTCGATAGCGCCGGTCGCAAAGATGACGGTAAAGGAGAGCGCCAGCATGGGATAGCTAATGTGAAGGCGCGGGTGCGGCACCAGGACGGGTGGCCAGCCTAGGTACCAGGTGCCTAGGATTTGCACAATGCAGGCAACGACCAGGCCCAAAAACACCGCCGTTCCGCCCAAACGCGGGATGGGCTTGGTGTTGATGCGGCGCTTAGAAGGATAGTCGACGGCATCGAGCTTAATTGCCAAGCGCTTGACCAGGGGCACCGCGAGGAAGGTCGTGATAAAAGCCGCCGCTGCCACGCATAGGTACGGTATGTAGCTCGGGGATGAAGCCATGAATCTAAAAACCGCCAAGCGTCGAAGGAAAAGGTCAAAGGTTGCTACGCGGAAATGGCATAGCTGTCCCATGATACTCGACCGAGGGGGGTGCGGAGGTTTGCACCGTGCGATTATCACGCGCATACCAGATATTGGAATGTTGTCGATGGCTTGTCGGGATGCCGGCGGGGATCCATATGGACTGTATGGTGATTTTCGGCAAAAGAAAACCACCCCCCACGTTACGAAAATGAACCCACCTAAAACAGGTGGGTGCCCTCATCGACTGTTCCAGCGTCCTTAACAACGAAGGATACCTGTACTAAGTACGACTGTGTGGGCTCCCTAAATAAACGCGACGGTTCACCCAGTTGCTCCGCGGGGGGCGGAATACCTACATCATAAAGCGGCACTTTGTTGATTCCAGTCTTGACATTACAAAAATCGTGTCGGACGATTACGGCGCCTTAGGGACGGAGCCGTCTACCCGGTCTGGCCCTTTACGTTTGAGCTGCTGAATCGTTGTTTTGGAGCATGTTTTTATGCCGACGTCGTTGACCGAACTTTTTTCGCCCGCCTGCCATTTGTGTCCGCGCCGTTGCGGTGCGGCGCGCGATGAGGGCGCGCACGGCGTCTGCGGTGCTAACGACACGCTCAAGGTGGCCCGCGCCGCGCTTCATATGTGGGAGGAGCCGCCTATCTCGGGCGAGGCCGGTTCGGGCACGATCTTCTTTAGCGGTTGCTCGCTTAAATGTATCTACTGCCAGAACCACGAGATCTCGACCGGCAATTTTGGCCTTGAGATTTCGCCTGAGCGCCTGGTCGAGATTATGCTGGAACTGCAGGACCAGGGTGCCAACAACATCAATTTGGTGACGGCGACGCACTATGCGCACCTGTTGCCTGCCGTGATTGCCGCGGCACGGGCGCGCGGACTGGTTATCCCGATCGTCTACAACACGAGCGGTTATGAGCGCGCGAGCGCCGTGGCTGCCTTGGGTGACCTGGTTGACGTGTGGCTCACCGACTTTAAATATGCCGATGCGGCGCTTGCGCAGTCGCTCTCTCATATAAAGGACTACCCACGTGTGGCTGTGTCAGGCCTGGCTCAGATGGCGCGCGAGATCGAGCGCCGCGGGGGAGAGCTGGTGGATGAGGGCGGGCTCATGAAGCGCGGCATGATTGTGCGCCATCTGGTACTGCCGGGACATGCAGACGATTCGTGTCGCGTGCTGGACCTGGTGTGGCAGACGGTGGGCGATGTGCCGATCTCGGTCATGAACCAGTACACGCCCAATGCACTTATGCGCGAGCAGGGCGGCGACCTGGCGCGTGCCGTGACGCGCGAGGAGTACGAGCGGGTGCTCGACCATGCCGACGACCTGGGCTTTACGACGATGTTCTGGCAAGAGGGCGGCGCGGTAGACGAGAGCTTCACCCCGGCCTTCGACACCACCGGTGTTCTCACCAGTGCAAAGTAGTGCGTTCGTCGATGAATTTTCTGGGATAAAAAATCATCGAGAGCATCGCCTGTTCGAAAAGTTGCCAAAATAGCCGCGTCCCAAAAAGACTGGTTATTGGGCGTTGACAGTTGGCGAGCCGTAGGTAAAATATCGACTTGTCCTGGGGACGTAGCTCAGTTGGGAGAGCGCTGCCGTCGCATGGCAGAGGCCGAGGGTTCGACTCCCTTCGTCTCCACCCTTGGATTTGATAAGCCGCTGACATTGTGTCGGCGGCTTTTTTTAAAAGAAAGGGCTATACCATGGCCGAGCTTGAGTCCCAACCACTGTCTGCCGAGGAGCGCGCCGAGTTGGAGGAGCTCCGCGCCGAGAAGGCTCGTCGCGAGGCCCAGGAAGAGGCCCGTCGCGAGCGCGAGGAGCTGGCTGCCCTGCGCGCCGAGCGTGCGAAGGTCGAGGAGGTCGCCGCGAACGCCGCATCCGAGCGCAAGCCCGCGCCCGCACCCAAGCCCGCTGCCGCGAAGCCTGCACCTGCCGCGCCTAAGCCTCAGCCTAAAAAGGCCGCTCGTCCCAAGTCCGTCGAGCCCAAGTCGAGCCGTGACGAGATGACCTTTGCCCAGCGCATGGTTACCTCCAAGGAGCCTACGGGCGAGAACGAGATCCCTGGCATGGCGCCGGCTCAAAAAATCATCATTGTCCTTGCCCTCATCGCGTTTGTCATCTTTATGGGCTACACGATCCTGACCAGCATGGGCCTGCTCTAACCGATTTGCATCGGGCAACATGTCCGCATGCTCTGCTCTCGTCCAACCCTCAAATTCTGTACCACACATCCGAAAGGTCGCCCCATGGCTTTGACCGACATCTCGCATCCCACCGACATTGCAATGCTCACCGATCTGTACGAGCTCACTATGGCCCAGGGCCTGTGGGAGAGCGGCAAGGCCAATGAGCAGGGTTGTTTTACCGCGTTTTACCGCGATCATCCCTTTGGCAGCGCCTATGCCGTCATGTGCGGCACCGCCGAGCTGCCCGAGCTGGTCGAGAACCTGCGCTTTACGCCCGAGGATATCGACTACCTCGCATCGCTTGAGGCCCCGGCCGGCGGCGCGATGTTCAAGTCCGCATTCCTCGACTACCTGCGCGATTTTCGTGCGCATGTAAACATCGACGCCGTCCCCGAGGGCGAGCTCGTCTTTCCGCGCGAGCCCATGGTGCGCGTCACCGGTCCTGCGCTGGAGTGCCAGCTGCTTGAGACGGCGCTGCTCAACATCGTCGGGTTTCAGACGCTTGTCGCCACCAAGACGGCGCGCGTGGTGCTCGCCGCTGACGGTCGCCCCGTGGCGGAGTTTGGCCTGCGCCGCGCCCAGGGTCCCGATGGCGGCCTGGCCGTTGCGCGCGCGAGCTACGTTGCCGGCTGCTCCTCTACGTCCAATGTGCTCGCCGGCCGCCGCTACGGTATTCCCGTCTTTGGCACGCATGCGCACAGCTGGGTGATGAGCTTCGATTCTGAGCTCGAGGCCTTCCGCGCCTTTGCCAAGTCGAGCCCCAAGAACTGTACGCTGCTCATCGACACCTATGACGTGCGCGAGGGCTGCGAGCATGCCATTACGGTTGCCAAGGAGATGGAGGCGGTGGGCGAGCGTCTGTCGGCTATTCGCATTGACTCGGGCGACCTCGCCAAGCTCTCCAAGTATGTGCGCGGTCGTTTCGATGCCGAGGGCCTGCCCTATGTGGGGATCTCGGTTTCCAACGATCTTGACGAGTACACGATTCAGTCGCTGCTGGACCAGGGCGCGCCCATCGATAGCTTTGGCGTGGGCACCAAGCTCGCGACCTGCTACGACCAGCCGGCGCTGGGCGGCGTGTACAAGCTTTCCGCCCGTCGTGCGAGCGAGGCCGACCCGTGGACGCCGGTGGTCAAGCTCTCCGAGCAGCCCTACAAGCGCACGATCCCGGGCGTGCAGCGCGTGCGCCGTTATTACGACGGCTTTGGCGGCCCGGTCTGCGACATGATCTACGACGAGGACCATCTGGTGGGGGAGGGCGCCGCGCGCGGCAATACCCTCGTGGCCGTGAATGATGCCGCCCTGGTGACCGACGTGTCGGAGCTTGAGTATCGCGAGCTGCTGGTGCCGATCGTGCGCGATGGCAGTGCAGTGGCTCCGCGTGAGAGCATCCAGGACGCGCGCGAGCGCTGTGTTTGGGCGCTCGATCATCTGGACGCAGCTTTCAAGCGCTTCCTGTACCCGCAGACCTATGTGGTGGGCATGGAGCAGGGCCTGGCTCATGTGCGCGACGAGCTCGTGCGCAAGAATATGGCCGCGGCCTCGGCTTTCCCCTGGGCAAAATGATTCCTTGGGCGGTAGGGGCGAGTCACGCTCCCTTGGCCGCCAGCTCGGCCGTTCGCTGAACAGTTGATTGGTTTGACGTATGACGACTTCTTATAAAACGATGGCGGTAAAGATCGGTTCGTCCACGGTGGTGGGCGCCGATGGCAAGGTCAACCGCGCCTTTATCGGCGGACTTGCCGATCAAGCCGCAGCGCTGCGCAAGCTCGGCTGGCGTCTGGTCGTGGTGAGCTCGGGCGCTATCGCCTGTGGCTATCCCGTGTTGGGCTTCGACCGCAAGCCGGTCGGCGACCTTCCGAGCCTGCAGGCCTGCGCCTCGGCTGGTCAGTGCATCATCTCGTCGGCCTACGACGAGGAGTTCCATGCGCGCGACCTGCTCACCTCGCTCGTGCTGCTCACGCGTCACGACACGGCGCGTCGCACGTCCTACCTGCACGCGCGCGACGCCCTGCTGCGTCTGGTGGAGCTGGGCGTGGTGCCGGTCGTCAACGAGAACGACACCGTTACCGTCGACGAGATCAAGTTTGGCGACAACGACACGCTGGCGGCGCTCGTGAGCTGCCTGGTTTCCGCCGACCTGTGCGTGACGCTGTCCGACATCGACGGCCTCTACACCGCCAATCCGCACGAGGATCCGACGGCCGAGTTTGTCCCGGTCGTGCATAAGATCGATGCCAAGATCATTGCCTCGGCGGGTGATTCTTCGACCTCGGTGGGTACGGGCGGCATGATCACCAAGATTCGCGCGAGCCGCATCCTGATGACGGCGGGCATTCAGAGCGTAATTTGCTCGGGCGAGGAGCCCGATGCCCTCGTGCGTCTCGCCCGCGGCGAGAGCGTGGGAACCCTGTTCGATCCGCCGGCGGAGCGCCTGGACATCGCACCCCGCAAACTGTGGATCGCGCTGGGCGACAAGGCCCACGGCTCGGTGACGGTTGATGACGGTGCTGCGAAGGCGCTGGTCAGCCGTGGCTCTTCCCTGCTTGCGGTGGGTATTCGCGAGGTCGATGGCCAGTTTGCCGAGGGCGATGTGCTCGATGTGTGCGATCCGAGCGGTATGGTCGTCGCCCGCGGTATCGCCGAGGCCGATTCGGACGTGCTGGA
>CABSAN010000008.1 GCA_902475785.1 uncultured Collinsella sp. | reverse complement strand
GCGCAACGCGTTGCGCTGAGTCCTGAGGCTGTTGCAATGAAAATGAGAATCAAGGCTTCGATAGCAGGATGACAACGCGGGCACAATTTGATTTTTGAAATATGGACGAATTCCTCGTCAGGAGGGTAAAATGATGCCGACGGCAGCCCAAGTTGTGATGAGCTGGGCAGAGCCGTTGCTTAACGAAGTTAGGTCATCGTCTTAGCGACGGTGGCCTTTCTTTTTGGGCTTCGAACCCTGCTTGAGTGCCTTGGAAAGGCCGACAAGGGCCGTGAGGAGCGAGACCATAGCGGTCAGGAGCTTCACGAGCTCGGTGAAATCGGTCATGGGCATCACCTCCCATCGGATGGAGGGCTCTGCCCGGCACGAGGACTGCCGACAGCGAGGATGATTTTATCAGAGTGGTTGGCCCTCTCCGATCAATTCACGCTCCTCACCCTCGCGAAGAGTGCGGGCATGGCAGAATCGGCACTAAACGGCAGTGCGTTAGGGCACCGACGACGAGCTTTCAAAACTAGCAAGGCGTATCGCCGTTGCGGTACCGGGATCGGCAAATCTCTGGTGTCCCCCGGGCGGACTCGAACCCCCGCGGGGAAATTGGTGACGCGGGTGTCGACGGCCCGAATCCGGCCCTTAGACCAGAAGAGCCCGGCACCGTGGTGGTACCGGGCTCGGCAAATCTCTGGTGCCCCCGGGCGGATTCGAACCGTCGACACCCGCTTTAGGAGATATGATTTAATGCTACCCCCTACTATTCATCAAGCATCATTGAACACCATATAACCGCAGATAAACATAGCAGTTTGTGTCTTTTACCTCCGGTAGCTGCGCCTACGCTTTTACAAACATATTACTAACAGCTTTAGCTAAACTGCACTCAATGAATTGTTGAAAACTATTCAAAGAAACGGAGTGCAAAGATGTCAGAACAGCCACTAATTAGCGGAAGAGGCACGTGTTGGAAAGACAAGAGATCACCTAACACCTATCGCTATTATTTTTCCCTTGGGGTCAAGGACCCTAAGACAGGGCGTTACAAACGATCCCCAACTTATACGGTTCGTTGCAAGACTAAAACAGAAGCTAAGGCTGCAATGCAGGCCAAGCTGGCTGAAATCAACTCCTCTGGCACGATCACTAAAACTAAAAAGCCCACTTTGCTTGCGTCCTACTGCTGGGCCTTTCATGAAAATAGGGACACCGAGCTTGCGCCAACGAGCTATGAAAGAGAAGCGTACGATTGCAGGCATATCGAAGACCTATTCGGTGCGTTTCAGACAATTGAGGGGCTAACTCCCGATCTAATCGAAGAAACATATGCCGAGGCTCGTCGTACTGGAAAATACAAACCATCTGAGCTTGTACGAATCAATGCGAAACTGCGCCAGATTCTGTCGAATGCAGTCGCAAAGAGAATAATTGACCGAAACCCCTGCGCTACCGTTCATGTTCGCAGACCACGCAACAAAAGAGAATCACTGACAATCGAGCAAGTAGCTACCCTATGCACACATCTTCAACACATTGAGCTCACCGCCGAAGCTGTTGGTACGCTAGTACTAGTGTATACGGGTATGCGAAAAGGCGAGATGCTGGGCCTCGAATGGCGCGATTGGGACCCTGCCAATAAAACCTTGAAAATTGATAGGCAGTACACCAACGATCATGAACTGAGGGCACCCAAGTCACAAGAAAGCCAACGCAAAATCCCCGTTGGAGAAACCCTGGCCGAACGTCTTCAATCATGGTCAGCCATACAAAAAGAGTTCCTGGCCTCTCTGGGGCTGTCCCAGACTGGCAGCACTCCCATCATTAGCGATATTGCTGTCGAGCAAGGGGTCCCTACTGTCTGTCACATGAAGAACTACATCTTCAACCATTGGTTTCGCCATTTCGCAGTTAGCTGCAATCTTGGAATCTATGAGCCGAATAATTCGACTGGCGGAAAACTATATAAGGGCATCTGCCCGCATCAGCTCAGGCATTGCGTAAGCACTTTTATGCTGGCGAACGGATCGGACGTTAGAAGCGTGCAAGGTATTCTTGGCCATGCGGACCCCAATATCACGCTCAAAACGTATACAAGCCTCGTTCAACAATCAGAAATAAAAGCAGTTAAAGGCTACGAAGACTTCATCAACGCCTATATACAGAGAAGCGAGAAATAGCATGTTTTTCATTCATCGTTTTATTCATAATATTACGGTACTATAATACCGTTTCCGCAGGTAGATGCTATATTTGATTGACAACTAATGAGTTTTAATACATGCTAAAGCTGTCAGATGGCTACGCATGTAGTCATAGAAACCGGCCCCCCAAGTGCTTATGAACCTGGTAAGTCTTACAAGCACAGGGAGGGCCCTCATTGAAAGGATAGCTCATCATGGCTACTCCAAAGATTAGCACTCAGGCGTCCACACCGACTTTCCCCACTGGTGCCGCTCAGTGCGATCGGTTGCTCCGCGTTAACGATATCCGCGAACTCACTGGCTGGAGCGAAAACACCGCACGCAAATTCATGCGCGAGTCCGGCAAGCTCATCCAAATCCATCGCTCGAATTACATGTTTGAAAGCTCGTTTTATGAGCTTTTCAAGCAGCTTGAAGGTCGTACCGCCCACCTTGACTAGGTGGTAAACATGAGCGAGCTACCGTCGATTTCCGACAAATTTTCCGATGATGTTACTGAGCAACGAGAGATTAGAAGGAAAATGGATAACGCGAATTTTATTTCGGTGCCCGACTGGGCGTGTTGTGCCACCACTGTCGCTGCCGAGCGCCTCATCCTCGGCCTCGTATGGAAGCTTGGAAATCCTTCCAAAAACAAACGAGCCATGGGCTTTTACGCAAAAAGCAAATGGATTGAGGAGCGCTACCACCTAAGTAAGAACACGATCTCCCGGGCCTATACCTCTTTGAAGAATAAGGGGTTTATTCAAAAAGCGGGTGATGGCAGCTGGATGCTTAATTACGCTGCAATCTACCGCGCCGCGATCGAAAACGCTTGGGAGCCCCCGAAATCTTAAGTCCACAGACCGACTATCGACGTGGGCTTCTGTCAAACAACCGAGTTAAAAACCACTGAGCCAGAATCCGCTTCAATAGAAGAGGATTCTGGCTCAAATGATATCCGGCCGTTCGCGCAGCGATGTCCACCGCAATCTGGCAAGAATCGAGGACGGGGAAACCGTCATCGAGGTCGTGAAGGTCGGTAATCGCCAGGCGTCTACAAAAACATGCCGCGGATGTAAAATGAAGCAGGGTCGAACCGGAACAGTTCCCGGACAATTGGCGTCCGGCCAGACACTTCGATTCGACCCTTTCTCATACCTGCATCTAAAATACTCCCATAATCATTCTCGACATCTTTAACGCCCTCACCTCCTGCCACCAGCACGTCGTAGGTGCCATTTTCAACGAATCGATATGGCCGTCCATTCATGGTCTTTAAGGCACGTGATACCATGAAAGCGTGCGGTATTTCTCCAATCGAAAACCTGCGTGAACGCATGACTTGAGACGCTTTTAGAACTCACCAAGCGCAGGACAAACACAACTCAACAGCGGCCGCGTATTTGTTCCCAGCCGTACGGCATGGCGGAGCCATGCCCATTGTTGATTGGAGTGCCGCACGATGACAGACAACCCAAACGAGAGAAAAATCAGCGAGACGCCCGGCGTGAAGTCCGTCCTCGATGAGGCCGCCGAGCGGATCGAGGCGACATGGCGGGAGAAGCTGCTGCGCGAGACGGGCAACCTCATGACCGAGAACGCACTGCTCATGGCCCAGGTGGATGAATTCAGCCGCAAGCTCGTCGAGGCGACGGATCGGAACGAAAGACTTGAGGCCGACTGCAATGAGCGGATTGCCTTTATAGAGGAGAAGTTCGAGCTCGATACCGCGAGCCTCGAGCTCGAGAACAACGAGCTCCACGCCGCAAGCGTCAGGTACTTCTCCCGTGCTAAGGAGCTCGACAGGCAGGTCGTTCAGCTCCGCGCCGAGGCTGAAGCCATGGCCGATGAGATCGAGCGCCTGCGCGTCGAGCGTGACGCCGCGTTGAAAGCCCAAGCCGAGTTGAACGACGCACTCCTGGCCCAGCGCGACCTGATGGCCGAGGTCGCCGCCCTCAAGGACCGCCTCGCTGCAACCGAACAGCGGGCGGCCGCGGCCGAGGCCAAGGTCGAGGCCATGACCCAGATGAAGGATGAGTAGGTCGCATAGCATCTAATTTTCTAGAAACCCTCTAGAGCATTTCTAGGGGGTTTCTAGAACTGAGAACCGGGCGCAGCACTTTCGATCGGCACGATGTCTCGATAGACCAGGCGATGCCTGTCGTCGCGCCATTCGTCGCCGTGGTAATGCCCGAAGAGCCAGATGCGATAGTCGAGCCGCCCGTCGAGCTCGCCCAGGAAAGTTTGCAGCGTATCCCCGCCGCACTCACGTCCGCGCTCGCGGCACAGCTCTCTAGCCAGGGCAGCAGGAGCCTCGTGACTCACCACGTAGTCGACCCTCCAGCCTACGCGGTTGAGCGAGGCGCGGCAGTGGTCCATCTCTTCCTCGCTCGGCATCTCCTCGGGCCACCAGCTCCTCCCCTCCTTGCGATACTGCCTGTCGTTGCTCGCGGCGCCGCCCATGGCAAGGACTGTGAACCCGTCGATATCGAACACCTCTCCGCGCATCAGGTGCAGCACGTGCGGTCGCGCCTCATGGACGAGGCCGCCGTTCCACTCCCGCACCGGCAGTTCTGCCAGCATCCGGTGGTTCTCGTGGTTGCCGTCTACGAAACACGTGGTCCATGGTTTTGACTCAAACCAATCGAGCCAATACCTCTCAGCATTCGAGCCGTCCCAGACAAAGCCGAAGTCGCCGGCCACGATCACCGCGTCATCGCGCGTCAGGGTCCGGCCCAGCGGCCAATTTATGAATGCAAACCGGCTGGACCCGTACTCGGCCCTGCCGTGCACGTCGCCTGTCACATAGACCGTCATCAGTACGCACCCCACGGCAGGAGTTTGTCCCCGAGTCTCACGATCCGGTCGTACAGCACGGTATGACGTTCGTCCGGGTTGCCGTCTCGGTGAAAATGGCCGTAATACCAGCGCTTGTAGTCCAGGCGGTCCTCGAGCTCATCGAGGAATCCGGTCAGCCGGTCCACATCAGGGCGTTCCCAGCCTGGGTCCGGATAGAGCGTCGGCGAGAGCATGCGCGTGGCACAGGTATGGGTGATGACGCAGTCGACCTTCCAGCCGACCTCGTCGAGCTTTGCCCGCGCGGCATCGAATTCGCGCTCGTCCGGGAGCTCCTGAGGCCACCAGCTGGAATACGGAACGCGGTATTCCCTGTCCACGCTCGTGGCACCGCCCATAGTGAAGATTGTCGAGCCGTCGAGCTCGAAGACCTCGCCGCGCGTCAGGCGCCGAATGGGCGAGGTGTCCGACAGGCGCTGCGTCAGCCCGCCGTGCCACGGCTCCATGGGGCGCTCCTCCCAGTGATCGAAGCGCTCGTGGTTGCCGTCGACGAACAGTACCGTGTAGGGGCGCGACTCCAGCCAGGCGATGTCGGCGCATTCCTCGGCAGAAAAGTTCCACGGAAAGCCAAAGTCGCCGGCGACAATGAGGTAGTCATCGCCGGTAAGGCTATCCCCAAGCTCCCAGTCGCGGAGCTTTTGCATGTCGAGCCCACTGTGGATGTCGCCCGTCACATAGACCGTCATCGGATCACCTCTTCCCCCTTGTACGCCGCCAGCTCGCGCTCGACCTGCCTGTCGCCGGTCTCGTTGACCCACCAGGGCCATTTCACCCGGCCGCACGGCTCGTCGACTCCGGCGAACCATTCCCTCAGCCCGTCGAGGCTCACCGGGGAGTGCCCGTTGGCATCGCAACCGACGTCGTAGCGCAGAAGGCCCTGCTTGCGGTTGAACCCGTTGTACGCGCCGCCGCCGCTGTGGATGTGCCCGTGGAGGTGCCACGACCCATGGTTCATGCCCTGCCAGTCGGCCATGGGGTAATGGCTCAGGACGATCTTCTGCCCGTCGATCTTGAGCACGCAGATCGGCGGCTCCACGGTGAAGGCGCCCGCGACCGCCGGCTGGGTCCAGTCCTTGTCGTGGTTTCCCGGGACGAGGTGGATGCGCCTGCAGGCGATCCGCTTGCGCAGCCCGTAGGCGTCCTGGGCGGTCATCTTGAATGAGAAATCCCCCAGGATGTAGAGCTCGTCGTCCACGGCAACCCTGCCGTTGATGCTGTCGACGATGGCATCGTTCATCTGCCAAATCGTCTCCCACGGGCGGTCGGTGAACTTCAGCACGTTCTCATGCCCGAAGTGGGTGTCGCTGGTAAACCAGATCATATTTATGTCTCCTTTTATCGCTAAAAAACGTTCTCCTTCGAGGTCAGGAGACGTTTTATGAGCGACATGAGGTGCATATCCCTCATGTTTCAAGCTCCAATCTGCCGGATTTGCCCAACTAAAAGTTTACGCCGGTTGATTTTCAATCTCAATGCAACAGCCTGAACGGGTCCCGCGTTTCCGCAGCTAGCGCAACGCGGAAATAGCTCCCGGCACCTGGCCGTCACCTCGTTTCCGCAGGTGGAGAGGCTATGGAGGCCGGTGCCCCATGCCGTCGCCGCATGCTCCGCCAGCCCGCCGCGCAGCCGTTCCGGACTCAGCGCAACGGGCCCCCCGGCCCATGTCCCGGCCCGCCGCCTATCCCGCCAGCGGCCCCTCGCCCCTCGCGGCCCTGGCCCTGTCGATGCAGCCGGGCGTGAGGTCGAGCTCGCCGGGCGCCAGCTCCTCGCGTGCGACCTGCGCGACGAGTGGGACGTCGCCCTTCTCGGGGCCCGGCGCGACCTCGGCCTGTAGCCGACCTTGCGCCTGAGCTCCATGTTCGTCATGCCGTCGTAGCCGGCGTCCACCCACCTGTAGACGGTGGAGGCGCTGAGCCCGGGGGTCGTCGCCGCTATCTGCTGCGGGGAGAGCCCGCGCGCGAGCCCGTCCCTGATGGCCGCGAGCTTGGCGGCGGCGCCCTCCTCGGTCTCGTCGATCCCGGACCTGCTCGCCGAGAGCTCGGCGTCGGCCGCCTCCTGCGCCCTCCTTGCGCTGTAGAACACCCTGGGCCTCCTCGAGCAGCCGTAGCCCCTCCTGTGCGAGCAGCCGTTGCAGCACCTCGGTGTTAGCGCTAATCTAAAACTAACCACTTTCGCAAACGAATCTCGCCGAATGCGCTAACGCGCTTTCGCCGACCCCGCTAACGTACTTTCACCAACTGCGCTAACGGAACTATGCTCCGATCGGGTATCCGACCCGGGAGGAGCGGGATATGGAGCGAAACGTAATGGGAGAGCTGAACGTCTACAGGGGGTCCGGCGCGAAGCCGAACTTCAGCGAGATCGCGAGGAGGCACGGCATGGACCGGCACACGGTCGACAAGTACTGGCGGGAGGGCGAGTCCGCCGCCGACGGGAGGTCCGCGAGGGGCAGCGCCTTCGACCCGCTCGAGGAGGAGACGCACCTCGCCGTCGCGCTGGGCATCGAGGCGGTCAGGGCGGGGCGCGAGGTCAGGTTCGTGGACTGCGCCCGGCTCGTCGAGGACCTGGAGGACGCCTCGTCGCGCGGCATCCTCAAGAAGAGGCTCAAGTACTACGCCCACTCGAGGCTGCTCATCATCGACGAGCTCGGCTACCTCGACGTCGGCAGCGCGGGTGCGGACCTGCTGTTCCAGCTGATATCGACGCGCTACGAGCAGCGCTCGACGATCATCACCACCAACGTGGGGATCAGCGGCTGGGGCAGGGTGTTCGGGGACGACGTGGCGGCGAGCGCGATCGCGGACAGGGTGTGCCACCACTGCCACCTGGTCAAGATAACCGGCAGGTCCTACAGGCTGAAGGACCTGCCGAGGGACGGGCCCGTCAAGCCGTGACCGGAATTGGTGAAAATACGTTAGCGCAACCGGTGAAACCGCCTTTGCGCGAACGGCGCGCCTGTTTAGTGAAACTGGTGAAAAATAGATTGACGCTAACACTCGGCCACGCGGAGAGCCTGGGGCAGGCCCCCGACAGGTCCGCGGGCGCGGGCTCGCCGTAGCGCGAGCGCGGCGCGGTGACGTAGCGGTGCGCCGCCACCTCCCTGGTCACGGTCGAGGGCGACCTGCCGAGCTCCGCGGCGATCTCGCGGGCGCTGCGGTTGCGGTCGAGCATCCTCTCGACCGTGTTCCTCTCGTGCCTCGTGAGCCTCCCGTACGACCTTCCGGACGGCTTCGGTCTGGACATGCCGGCCTCCCTCCATCGCGGGCCGGGGGATTCCGGCCCCTCTGGGGTTGCCTACCCGGATTCGCGCCTCAGGACTCAGCGCAACGCGTTGCGCTGAGTCCTGAGGCTGTTGCAATGAAAATGAGAATCAAGGGCCCACGCGCGAACAGGATTTGATTTTTGAAATATGGACGAATTGCTCGTCAGGAGGGTAAAATGGTGCCGACGGTAGCCCAAGTTGTAGAGAGCTGGGCAGAGCCGTTGCTTAATGAAGTTGGGTCATCGTCTTAGCGACGGTGGCCTTTCTTTTTGGGCTTCGAGCCCTGCTTGAGTGCCTTGGAAAGGCCGACAAGGGCCGTGAGGAGCGAGACCATAGCGGTCAGGAGCTTCACGAGCTCGGTGAAATCGGTCATGGGCATCACCTCCCATCGGATGGAGGGCTCTGCCCGGCACGAGGGCTGCCGCCAGCAAGGACGATTCTATCAGAGCGGCTGACTCCCGCCGATCAATTCATACTCCTCACCCTCGCCGAATTGCGAGCATGAAAGAATCGGCACTGGATGGCAGCGCGCTAGGGCACCGACGATAGGCTTTCCAAAACTAGCGAGGCGCGTCGCCGCGATCGTAATCGCCTCGGTCGACCGCACGATCGACCTGCGGCGAGATGTCGCCGTTGCCACCATGGGCTCGTCCTGCGGCGCGAACGCGGTCATCGCCAGCATCGGGAACGGCGCCGGCGTAACGGTTGCGAATCTCCCTTGCGTAACCGCGCCGGGCAAGAAGCTCATCACGAACCGCCGGATCCTCGAGCAGATCTTCATCGCACTTCGGTGCGATGAACTTAGGAAAGAGATTGTAGGCGACGCCCTTGCTCGCCTTTGCCTGCTCGACCCACGCCGAATACGCCTTCTTAAGCCGTTGAATGTAAATCTCGCAACGCCTCTCATAAGGAAGGGCTCGCTCGGCCTCCAGCACGTTATTTTTGAAGGCCGCCTCAAGTTGCTTGACCGCAAACCTCCCGTCAAGACGAGTCAGGTTGAAAGTGCACTTCGGGTTGCCGGCCTCCTTGATATCGAGATCTGTCGCATAGACTCGATTGTTCTTGATGAAAATGTCTACGCCCCATGAGGCAAGTAACTTTTTAAACTGCTCCATATTCTTCGGATGACCTTCGTTGGTTGCAAGATGGATCAACTCGCGCAGATTGTTTTTATAACTGTACTCTCCCCGCTCAACGATTTTCTTTTCAGTGTCGCGCGGCTGTCGGTCTCGAATCTTAGAGTTCTTCTTTCCCTTTTCGAGCTGAGCGAGATTCCAGGCCTCGTCCATTTCACGAACCCACGCAGCGCGTTCGTACTTTCCGCGACGCCCGCCCGTCTCGCAACGCTTACCCGTCAAAAGATCCGTGCGGTTAATCGCCATATGAACCGCGTAGCGTTTTCCCGCCTTATCGCTTTCCTCATGCAACGCGACAATCACTTGTTGATGCGGGTAGTGTTTCGCAAGCCATTGCTCCGCGTAGGCCATACACGCATCGGGGGTCATCTTGCCTCCGTTGCAGCTGCACTCCTCGGGCAGAAACGCGAGAATCTGATGAAGCATCGTTATGTTCTTCGCGCCGGCACGCGCGGGCCTGTCGTGATGGAACATCTTCCGCGTCATAGCCATTTCGGAAAACCAGTGCTTTCCGTTCGCGAGGTTCCAGCCGCCGCGGGCCAAAGCATTCTTTCCGTTAATGTACTTGCGCAGGTGCTTCGCGTAGCGCTCGGACGAAACACCTTTCTGCTTAACGACGGTCATCGAGCTCACCGCCATCGGTGAAATAGCGCTGTTCGAGCTCTTCGATGAAGAGAGTGACTTTACGGGCATTTTGGTAAACCTTTTCAAGCGTTCGGAAAACCGCCTTCTCGTTGTAGGCCGGAAGACCTTGCGCATTCACAAAATACATCAGCTGGTTGAGGTTCGTCCCCTCGCGATACAGCTCGTGATAGATTTTTGCGACCTGGCTCATATCGAAATCGATCATCTCGATTTTCCCGGCCAGCATCACGCGGCGGGCATACGCACTGACGGTCGTGCCGAGCGCATCCGCCTGCTTGCGAATCGCCTCGTGCTCGCCATCGGTGACTTTGACGTAAATAACCGCCGAGCGCTTTTCGTTCGAATCCTCTGAAACGGTTTGCAGCTTTTTGCTACGGCCACCGTTCTTATTTTTGGAAATGACTAGATCATCGAACGATTCATTCCAATGAATCAGTGCATAGCGAATGAATTCGGCTTTCGTCATGCCCGCCTTTTCTGCCAAAGCGGAAAGCGTTTCGTATTCTTCAGAAGTGAGTGTCGCCTTAACGGTGTGCGGACGTTTGCAACTCATCATTCATGCCCCCAGGAAAGCAGAGCGAATCGGTGAGGCCACCGATTCAAAACCGATATGAGATTGCTTTCCTTTTTAGGAGCGACTGACGTCGCGCCGATTTTTGAAGTGACGCCGTCGCTTCCCTTAGAGAAATGAAGGCGAACTTCATTTCTAACTTTATCGCCGTGTGAGGTGTTAAACAAGATGTGTTGGCAGATAAAGGGGGCGAGTATGGCCCCATTTATCTAGCCCAACACCAATCTTGCAATCACCGGGACGGCGATTGGGCGAAGCGTAGCGTAGACACGAAATGAGAGGCCTCGTTTCGAGCGAAAGGCTTCGCGGTGTCGTAGTGTCAGCGGAGACCGTGAGCGGAAGCGAATTTTTAACGCGAAGGATGCTGAGTGTTAGAAATTCGCTGTAGCGGACTCCGGGCGAGGGCTGGAGCAAGTTGATGGAAGACCTTACCGATTTGCGGAAGGTTTTGCCCGAAGCATCCGGCACCGCCGAATTCTTTTGGAACGGCCTCTCGTTTGATTGCTTTCCTATCGTTTACTCCCAGAATGGGCGTTAAAAAAGGCGGCCGAAACCGGCCGCCCGCAAATAAATACTTATTTACCGAATGTAAGAGGAGAGGAACGATGTACATTACTCCCAGTGACCGGCGACGTCGACAACCCAATGCTGTCCCGTAGCCTGCTGTTCATAATGTCCCTGGTCCTCAGAGGTGGTATACGAATCATTGATATATGCTCCATGGTCTTGACCTTGTTCCCACATTGCGTCACTATGAGCTGACCAAGCGGCTATAGAATCGAAAGATGCACCGCATGCACTACAAATGTAACGTTCATGACGCGTATATACCACATTCGGCACCCAGACCTGGCTGTAATCAGTCTCCCAGTGGCCCTGCTCGGCAACCCACTTCTTCTGGCTACCGCTGTTGGAAGAAGAGTTAGTGCTGCCGGAACCCTGCGAATTGCCGGAATTCTGCTTAGACTGGGAGGAATCTCCCTTGCTGTCCGACTTCGACGAGTCGGAGGACTTGTTATCCTCCTTCTTGGAGTCATCGGACTTCTGGTCCTTGTTGTCGGATTCTTTCTTCTCCTCGGTCTTGGTTCCAGAGGTTTGCGCCGCCTTTTCTTCGCTTGGCTTCTTTTTGTCTTTATTCTTTACCGCCGTAGCGGCCCTTTCCGTAGAGCCGCTTCCTTGCTTTGCAACGCTGGCACATCCAAGTTGAGGTGCCGAAAGGCACACCAGGAGCGCAACGATAATAGCCTTTGTTCTCACACCGATCTCTCCGTCCATGAAACCGGGCGTTGGACACCAGCCGATATCCAACGCCCGACTCGCTTTTACATCTGCTCGCGGCGCTTCTTTTGATCGAGGAAGACGCCGGCTGCCACGAGGACGGTACCGCCGATGGCGAACGTCTCGCCGATGAGTCCCGCGCGGTCGCCGGTCTGGGCGAGGCTTCCGGGCTGGGCGGTATCCGTGCCGGCGAGGTGCTTCGGGGTGTATGCCGCCTGCTGCTTTGCGGCCTCCTCTGCCTCCTGTCGTGCGATCTCATCGGAAAGCTTCAGTTCCGCCGCGATGCGGTCGGACTTCGCCAACTCGTAGGCGGCGAGTGTCGCATCGTAGCCGGGCTGGAGCTCGTCCACCGCGGCCTGCTTCTCGTCCAGGATGGCCTTGGCGGGCGCGACCTTGGCACGTGCCTCGACTGCTGCGGCGAAAAGCGCGTTGAGGGCGTCATCCGCGTTCACATCATGGCCGGAAGCGATCGCCGCGCCGGCATCGATGGAGTTCAGCTTCGACAGCTTGGCGTCTGCCTGCGCCTTCGCCTGCTCGGCGGCAAAGACCAGGGGCTCGGCGGCGATGGCATCCGCCTTCGCGGCATCGAGCGCGGCCTTGGTGTCATTGACGGCCTTTACTGCATCCTGCTCGCGCTGCTGTGCCTCTGCGAGCTTCGCGGCAAGACCGGTGAGGATGTCGAGGTTCGACTGTGCGTCCTCGAGATCGGTCTGGGAGCCGGTAAGCCTGTCGGCGGCAACGCCGGTGTCGGCCTTTGCGGCATCGACGGCACGCTGGGCATCCGCGAGGGCGCTTGCGGTGGTATCCGCCTTTTGCTTGGCGGCTGCGAGGACCGCCGCCTTCTCGGCCTGGTCGGCTGCCGCCGCGTCATGGGCGCTCTTTGCGGTATCGAGCACCTTCTTGGCATCGGCGACGTCCTGGAAGAACTTCGCGAGATCGGCGTTCGCATCCATGACGTCCTGCTGCTTGGCCTCGGTGTCCGCCTTGGCGGAGTCCAGCTTGATCTGTGCGCCCGTTACGACCGCATTGGCGGCATCAAAGGCGACCTGCTTCTGCTGGACGGTCGACTTTGCCGTATCGACTGCCGCGTTGGCGGCATCGAGGTCCGATTTCGCCGCATCAAGCTCGGTCTGGGCATCCGTGACGCCCTGTTGCTTGGCGGCGACATCAGCATTGGCGGCATCGACGGCACGCTGGGCATCCGCGACGCCCTGCTTCGCGGCATCGACACCTGCCTGTGCGGAATCCGCTGCGACCTGCTTCTGCTGAACGGTTGCGGCGGCGCCGGCGGCTGCCTGCTTCTTGGATGCGAGATTGGTCTTGGCTGCGTCGAGTGCGCTCTTGGCGTTCTTGAGGCCGTTGATATAGGAGGTCAGCTTCTGCTCGTACTCGTCGACGGAGATGGGGTTCGTGTTCCAACCGGAGCCGGACCAGCCGGAGATCTCTGCGGTGTAGCACTGCGTCTGAAGGCCGGACATGGTGCCCTTGGAGCAGGTTGCCATTCCCATAACGGCGAGTTCGGGATTGATGATGTTCATGTAATGACCGACGGTGCCGCTGCTGCCGTTCTCCCAGCGGCAGTTGTTTGCAATCCAATGGTTGATTGCGACACCGTTCTTTGCATAGAAATCATAGGCATCCTTGCCGACAAGACCGGTGACTCCATAAAGGGTCTCCGTTGCCTTGTCGAAAAAGCCCTTCTCCTGCTCGATCCACTGCCCACTCGGATCGATTCCGTAATTCCATGCCAGGTTTTCGGCAAAATCATATTGACGGGCATGATCGAGCACAGTGTCACTGTAGTTGGCATCCGCAATGGCACCGGCGATGAGCTTGTAGGTGACCTGGAACTCGGATAGGCCGACCGACTTGCGGTAGTCGTTGACGGACTTCATCCACCTGATCGCATTGAGCATGTTATCAAGGGACGTGGCGTCCTTGGAGTTGCCGACTTCGGTCTTTCCGGCATATTTGGCGTTTAGGATGATGTTGACTGCGTCATCGACACCCATGGCACGGAAGAAGCCGATGGCTCCCTGCTTGAGTTGCGCGTCGGCGGAATCGAGTTTTGCCTGTGCCTCGTCGACCTTCTGCTGCGCGGCGGTCACGGCGGCGTCTGCGGTATCCTTTGCGGCCTCAGCGTTCGTGAGCTCTACGTCGGCGGCTGCCTTGGCGGACTCGGCGTCCTTGACAGCCTGCTTCGCGGCATCCAGCTTGGCGACGGCGTCGGCATTCGCCTGCTTGGCCGCATCGAGGTCGGCGTTCGCGGCATCGAGAGCGGACTGGGCGGCGTTCACACCGGATTCGGCATCGGCCGCGGCCTGCTGCTTTACGGAGAGAGCCGTCTGGGCATCATTCAGGTCGGCTTGTGCCGTTGCCGCAGCGGACTGTGCCTGCTCGAGCTCGGACTCGCACTGGGACTGTGCCGCTCGTGCGACAGCGAGGGCTGCCTCTGCGTCCGCGACCTTCTGTTTTGCCGCATCATACTCTGGACCGCTCGCACCGGCCTCCGCTGCGGCGAGGTCTGCTTTCGCCTTCTCGTAGGCGGCGCTGGCGGCTGCGGCCTTCGCATCCGCCGTGTCCTTGTTCTGCTGGGCTGCGGCGAGGACGGCATCGGCGGCGTCCTTTGCAGACTGGGCCGCAACCAGCTTGGACTGGGCATCGGCAAGCGTCGCGTTGGCGTTGTCGAGTTCGGCCTGTGCCCTGCTCACGGCATCCGTGGCGTCGCGCACGGCCTGCTCGGCGGCACGGATAGCCTCCGGGGTGGCGCCTACGGCATCGGCCTTGGCTTTATCGAGGGCGTCCTGAGCGTCCTGGGCCGCCTTGATGGCGGACTGGTACGCTTCGTCCTTCTCGGACGCATCCGCCTTGGCGTCTGCGAGACCCGCCTTCGCCTGCTCGAGGTCCTTGCCGGCAGCATCGGCGGCGTCCTTGCCCTCTGCGACCTGACGGGCGTACTCGTCCATTGCCGCTCGGTCGGCTGCCGTGCCGGCGCTGACTGCCGAATCGTAGGATGCCTTGGCCTGGTCGCGGGCGGAAGCCGCCTCGTTGTAGGGACCGGCGGCCTCATCGTAGGATGCCTTGGCGGCGTCCTCCTTCGCCTTCGCCTCGTCGACTGCCTTCTGCAGGTCCGCGATGGTCTGTGCGGCGGATTTCGCGCCGGTACCGGATGCCGCGCCGGCATGGGCGGCGATCGGCGACATCACGGCGGGGTGCTGCGTGCCCCCGTCACCGGTCTGGGCGAATGCCGTGAACGGTGAGATGAGGCTCGATCCGGTCATGGCGGCCATGGTCGCCGCGGTGACGGTCAGGCGCGCTATCCCCTTCGGGGCGTGAATCCTTTTGTTTGGCAGTGCGGCGAAGTGATCGCCGCCGGCAGCGAAGTGCTTTCCCTGAGTCATTGCTGTTCCGTTCCTTTTCCGTGCCCTATCCGACTGGGCATCAGAGTGCTTTCCAATAGAGATAATTATGCGCCTTAACTGGGATTATTGTATATAGTCCGTTGGCTTTTATACAACAATCCATGACTCTTTTTGTCATGGATATCTCGCCGCTACAACGATCCTTTGGTCTACGCTGCAAAGAATTAAGATCAAAGTCTGGTTACTCTCAAGTACAATTTGCGAATCGCATCGGCATGGACAGGTCTTACTACGCCTCGATAGAGGTCGGACGAAGAAATGTCAGTCTTTCTAACCTCTGTAAAATTGCTAACGGATTCGACATGACAATCGCTGCACTCATGACTGGTGTGACTGAGAAAACGGATTAGTCCATCAATCAATCAGCGAACGCAGTGAGCGAATCAATCGACGGCACAGCCGGCGGCAAGGTCACGGCACGTGACCGCGCAGCGAGCTTCGCGAGCGAAGGGGGACAGCATCGCTGTCCCTATTCTTTATCGACGGCTTAGCCGGCGGCAAGGACACGGTACGTGGCCGCGCAGCGAGCTTCGCGAGCGAAGAGGACGGCATCGCCGTCCCTATATTTTTATAGTATATTTCCCTATTAATTGGTTTCACCAAAATGGGTATAGCGCAAGCTTCTGAACAGGCGTTTTTATCAAAAACTCAAAGCAGCCGAATCATCAAAATGGTGAAATTTTTTACCCAAATTGAGGAAGCGCTTCACCAAAATGGAACCGACTAACGGCTGTTGAAAACTTTTTATCCCCAAAATGGTGATTTCCTGTTTTCAGTGGAAAACTCGGTAAGTTAAATTATTTACTTACCAGATTTACAAACAAAAGCAGTTCTTAACCCTAAAACCAGAACAGGTCAGAAGCAAAATTAACTCCTGACCTGCGATTTTTCTGGTGCCCCCGGGCGGATTCGAACCGTCGACACCCGCTTTAGGAGAGCGGTGCTCTATCCCCTGAGCTACGGAGGCATGTTGTACTAGTGTAGCAGATTTACGCCGCTACCATGCAGCGCATAGCCACCCTTCGAGGTAGTCATTGGGGACGTTCTTTAATGACTAGTCGTTTAAGAACGTCCCCAATGACTAGTTGCCTTTGTGGAAGAGGTTTTTGATAACGGAGGGGATGCTCTTGGCGCCCTTGGCCGTCACATCGATAAAGTCGGGCGAACGCACGAGCTTGTCCTCGTCGACGTACTTGCGGACCGCACGAAGCGTCTCTTTGTCGTCGCGCGTCGAAAACGTAAAGTGGCCGTTATCCTTGGTAAAGATGGCAAAACGCGTAATCTTCTTGGTGCCGCGCAAAACCTCGGCGGCAATATAGTCGACCTCGTCCCACGGAATTTGAATATAATCCTCGGGATTGCGCTCGTTATAGTACTCGAACGCCTTATTGCCCACCATTACGTTACCGTGACTGGTAAGCCCCATCAGGCAGGTTGCCGGCGTTGCCAAATCGACCGTGCTGTTCTGAGATTGCGCCATGCGCGCCTCGCCCTCCAAATAAAACAATCGGACCGCATCCAGTGTACCCACCGGGTGCGGTCCGTTTCAATGGCTCATAAGCCCTTGTCTAACAACTCTCGGTCTTAAGCCGAAGCGTGCTTACATGAAGCCGCAGACGCGACCGATGATGCCGACGGCGAAGAGAGCCAGGATGATGACGATCGGGCTGACCTTCTTCTTGAGGAGCTTGCAGACCAGCAGGGTCAGGCACACGGCGGCAAGGCCGGGGATGAGCTGATCGAGGTTAGCCTGAAGCGTGGTGACCTTCACCTGATCAAGGGCGTTAGCACCGATGGAGTTATACATCGTCAGTGCTTCCTTGACACCCTCAGAACCGGAGGGCAGGTTAGCCCAGTCGATAAAGGCGCCAGCAGACTGCGTGACCTTGGAGACGACCGGGGTGAAGGAGATGGACACCCAGCGCTCGACCAGGGCGCCGATGATGAACATACCCAGGATGGAAGCACCCTCGGTGACCTTGCCCATCAGACCGCCGGAGAGGTCCTTGGCGATGGAGGAGCCGACCTTGTAGCCAAACTCCTGCGTGTACCACAGGAAAGCGTAACGGATGATGTTCCACGCGAAGAAGAACAGCAGCGGACCGGCGATGCTGCCGGACAGGGCCATGGAAGCGCCCAGAGCGCCCAGAATCGGGCGAAGGGTGAACCAGAAGGCGGGGTCGCCGACGCCGGCGAGCGGGCCCATCATACCGACCTTGACGCCCTGGATGGCGACGTCGTCAATCGGTGCACCGTTGGCGCGCTCCTCCTCGAGAGCGAGGGTAACGCCAATGACGGGGGCGGAAACATAGGGGTGGGTGTTATAGAACTCCAGGTGGCGCTTAAGAGCGGCAATCTGGTCATCCTTGCTGGTGTAGAGCTTCTTGATCGCAGGGATCATTGCGAAGCACCAGCCGCCATTCTGCATACGCTCGTAGTTCCACGAGCCCTGAAGGAACTGATGACGGAAGCAAACCTTCTTGCGGTCAGCCTTGGTGAGCTGAATCTTGTTCTCTGCCATATGTATCACTCCCCTCCTACTCGTAATCGTTCAGAATGTCGCCGAGCGGGTCGCCGGAGCCACCGCCCATGCCGCCACCCTGCTTGGCCAGATCCTTAAGGCCAAGGTAGATGAGGGCAAGGGAGATGCCGATGAGGCCAAGAGCGATCAGCGTGAGCTGAGGGATGGCAGCAAGGACAAAGCCGAGGATGAAGAACGGCCAGGTCTCCTTGGTGGCCATCATGTTGATGACCATGGCGTAACCGACGGAAGCGACCATGCCGCCGCCGACAGCCATGCCGCCGGACAGCCAGTCGGGCATAGCGTTAAGCGCGTTGGTAACAGCCTCGGCCGGGATGATGCACAGAAGCACTGCCGGGATGGCGATACGAAGGCCCTGCATAAGGATGGCAATGTACTGCCAGCGCTCGATGCCGGCGAAGTCGCCCTTCTCGGCGCAACCGTCCATGGCGTGAGCGATAGCGGTAGCCAGGGTACGGCAGATCATGGTCAGGAACAGGCCAGCGACCGACAGCGGGACAGCGACGGCGATAGCGGCGGTAACGGCCTTCGACGGATCGGTAGCGCCGCCGTTGAGGGCGAGCACCATGATGATCGAAGAGGCGACCGAGGCCAGAGCGGCGTCAGGCGCGACGGCGGCGCCGACGTTAGCCCAGCCAAGGGCCATCATCTGGAGCGAACCGCCCAGGAGGATGCCCTCCTGAAGGTGACCGGTTACGAGACCGATAAGCGTGCATGCCACGAGCGGCTGATGGAACTGGAACTCATCCAGAATGCCTTCCATACCGGCAAGCAACGCGACAATCGCAACAAGCAGAATAGTGATTGCAGACATGTATCGGACCCTCCTTTACTATGCTTGAGCGGCCAGTTCGGCCTTAGCTTTCTTCAACATGGCGTCGAGATCCTCGGAGGAATCCGAAGGAACCTTGCGGACCTCGAACTTGACGCCCTTGGCCTTGAGGGCCTCGAGAGTCTTGACGTCGTCATCGCCCATGGCGACGGCGTTGGTGACGACGACCTTGCCCTTGGAGTGAGCCATGGAACCGATGTTGACTTCCTTGATGTCGACGCCGGCCTCGATGGCCTTGAGCAGATCCTGCGGGTTCTCGAAGAGCAGCATGGCCTTGGTGTCACCAAAGCGCGTGTCCTTGACGACCTCGGCCATCTTCTTGATGGGCACGACGTTGGCATGGACTCCCGGAGGGGCAGCCTGCTCGATCATGGTCTTGCGGAGCTCGTCGTGAGCAACGCCGTCGGAAACCACGATGATGCGGTTGGGGTTGATCTGCTTGGTCCACGTGGTGGCCACCTGACCATGCAGCAGACGGGTGTCGATACGGACGTGGGCAATCTTGATGTGCCCGTCGCCGATGACCGTTCCCGGAGGGATGGCGCCTGCAGGAGCAGCAGCGGCCGCAGCCGGCTTCTTCTCCTCGGGCTCCAGAGACTCGGGCTTGACGCGTACGCCAGCCTTGGCCTCAGTCACGAGATGTTTTGCGATCGCATGTGCAGTGTTCTTTGCGTCAAAGCGCTGCGAATATGCCTCGATGAGCATAGGCAGGTTGACACCGGTGACGATAGCCCAGGAATCGTGGCCCTCGATGAGCCCGCTGATCTGGTTGAACGGCGTGCCGCCCCACAGATCAACGAGGAAGAGCACCTGCTCCTGGTCCTCGAAGGAAGCGACTGCTTCCTCGACCTTGGCACGGAAGTCGTCGGGGCCCATGCTCGGCTCGAGCGAGACCACGGCTACAGACGGCTGATCGCCAAAGACCATCGAGCCCGTCTGCTTGATTCCAGCTGCCAAGTCCCCGTGGCTAGCAAGAACAATACTTACCATCACATAACCTCCTTTTTGTCTACGTATTTCCTACATGACATGAAGGAAGTATACCTGTTTGGATTGTGGAATTATAGCTAAATCCGCAAAAGGTTGTATTATTTGTTTAAACGTCTAAGTTTGTTACAAATTGATTACATTGCTGCTTTTTGACTCATTACACGCTAAGGCGTCGCTCATCAAGCCATTCGTTTTACAGATACAAGCAGGCTGTTCATTAATATCGATTTTAGGCAAGCTCGAATGCGCTTGTACTGCCGCTATTTTGTTTAAACAGACATAACTTGACTATTAGCGTGACTTATGCTCTAGCGCAAGTAGTCATTGGGGACGTTCTTAAACGACTAGTCGTTGGGGACGTTCTTGTTTGACTAGTCGTTTAAGAACGTCCCCAACGACCAAGTTAGGCGATGTGGAGGGGATTGGCGGCGTCGACGGCGTCGGGAGCGTCGGAAGGACCGTCGAGAGCAGCGTCTGCCGGGTCCTCGTCGGGGGTCTCGATCTGCTTGATCATGACCTCCTGGCCCTGCAGCAGGTATGTCTCGCCGCTGCCGCAATGGGGGCAGGTCTTGCCGTGCTCGACCGTCACGTAGTCGCAGCCGCACGCCTCGCAATGCGTCACGGCCTCGACGGGCTCCACAATAAGCTCCGCACCCTCGGTGATGGGTTTTTTATCTGCCGCCCAGCGCCAAGCGTCGAGCAGCAAGTCGGGAACGACGCCCGAGACCTCACCCAGCAGCAGCGTAACGCTCGAAACGTGGCGCACGCCATTGGCGCGCGCCACGTTCTCAACATCGCGAATGATGTGATACACAATCCCTAATTCATGCAAGGTAGAAACCTTTCAACAACGGTTGATGCGATGCAAACTCAAAGCAAGGGGACGGCGAAATCTAGTCTGCGCCGTCCCCCTACCCGCCGTGGTTACCTATTTACGACCGAACTTGATTTTGATTGCGCGTTTCAAAGCGTACTTGCCGAGGCTGGGGAGCTTCTGCTCGTATTTGACCATCGTGGAGCACTCGGGGCGATCGCGATCCAGATGGATGGCGTCAAATGCGCACTTGGTGGTGCACAGGCCGCAGCCGATGCACTTGTTGGGGTCGACGATCGAGGCACCGCAGCCCAGGCAGCGAGCGGTCTCGACGCGCACCTGCTCCTCGGTAAAGGTCTCGACGTACTCGCTAAAGGGCGCAACCTTCTCGCGCTCGCGGTCGACACGTGCCACCTCGCGGCTCGCGTTGTCATAGCTCTCAATCACAACATCGTCGCGGTCGAGCGCGGTGTAGCGGCGCTGGTTGCGGCCGATGGTGAGCGTGGAGCCCGGCTGCACAAAGCGATGGATGGACACGGCGGCCTCGTGACCGGCGGCGATGGCATCGATGGCAAAGCTGGGGCCGGTGTAGACGTCGCCGCCCACAAAGATGTCGGGTTCAGCGGTCTGATAGGTCTGCGGATCGGCAAGGGCACCCTGGCCGCGGCCGAGCTCCACCTTGGAGCCAGCCAGCAGGTCGCCCCACACAATGGACTGGCCAATCGACATGACGACACGATCGGCGTCAACACGACGCAGGTCGTTCTCGTCGTACTCGGGCGCAAAACGGCCCTCGTCGTCAAAGACACGCGTGCAGCGCTTAATGGTAATGCCACATACGCGACCGGCCTCGTCCAGGTGAACCTCCTTGGGGCCCCAGCCGCAGCTGATGTGGGCGCCGTCCTCAACGGCCTCGCGACGTTCCTCCTCGCTGGCAGGCATCTGAGCCTCGCTCTCCAGGCAGAACATCTCAACGTGCTCGGATCCCAGACGGCAGGCGTTGCGCGCGACATCGATCGCCACGTTACCGCCGCCCACCACGATGGTGCGGCCGGGCAGCGCGTCGATCTTGCCGCTGTTGACCTCGCGCAAGAAGTCGACGGCCACGGTCACATCCTCGGCATCCTCGCCCGGAATGCCGGCAAGGCGGCCGCCCTGGCAGCCGATGGCCACATAAAAGGCCTTAAAGCCCTGCTCGCGCAGCTCGTCGAGCGTCACATCGCGACCGACCTCCACGCCATAGCGGAACTCGGCACCCATCAGGCGAATAACCTCGACCTCGGCCTCGATAACGTCCTTCTGCAGCTTAAAGCTGGGAATACCGTAGGTGAGCATGCCGCCCGGGCGCTCGTTTTTCTCGAACACGACGGGCTTGTAGCCCTTCTCGGCCAGATAGAAAGCACAGGACAGACCGGCCGGACCGGCACCGATGATGGCGATCTTCTGGTCGAAGCCGCCAGCGCGCGTCGGGGTCACCACAGGTGGGACATAACGGGTCGCGGCATCCAGATCGCGCTGGGCGATAAACTTCTTGACCTCGTCGATAGCCACGGCGGCATCCACGCGACCACGGGTGCAGGCGTCCTCGCAGCGGCGGTTGCACACGCGGCCGCAGATAGCGGGCAGCGGGTTCTCACGCTTGATGAGCGCCAGCGCCTCGTCATAGCGACCCTGGGCCGCGAGCTTCAGATAGCCCTGAACGGCAACGTGCGCGGGGCAGGCCGTCTTGCAGGGCGCGGTGCCGGACTCATGCGTCTCGATACGGTTATCGTTGCGGTAGTTGGGCGACCACTTGGTGTGGTCCCACTTGGTGGCATCGGGCAGCTCCTGACGCGGATACTCGGGCACCTTTCCGCCGGCCTTTTTGCTGCAGAGCTTCTGGCCCAGCTTGGCGGCGCCGGCCGGGCACACCTCAACGCAGCGACCGCAGGCCACGCACTTGTCCTTCTCGACCTTGGCGACATAGGCCGAGCGCGACAGGTTGGGCGTGTTGAACAGCTGCGAGGTGCGCAGGGCGTAGCACACGTTGACGTTGCAGTTGCAGATGGCGAAGATCTTGTTCTCGCCATCGATGTTGGTGATCTGGTGCACAAAGCCGTTGTCCTCGGCCTGGCGCAGGATGTCGTAGACCTCCTCGCGCGTCACATAGTGGCCACGGTCGGTCTCGACCACGTAGTCGGCCATATCGCCCACGGCGATGCACCAATCGGCCGGGTCGTCGGCGCAGCCCTCACCCATCACGCGACGGCTCGCGCGGCAGCTGCAGGTGCTGGCGGCATACTTACCCTCGTATTTGTCGAGCCAGTGCTCGATATGCTCGATCGGCACCGAGGTGCTCGCGGCATCGATGGCCTTCTCGACCGGAATGACATGCATGCCGATGCCGGCACCGCCGGGCGGCACCATCGGCGTGGCCTTGGACAGCGGTCCCTTGGACGCCTGCTCAAAGAACTTGGCGTAGACCGGGTGTTCCTCGAGCTGGCTCACGCGCATGTTGAGGAACTCGGCGGAACCCGGCACCAGCATGGGCAGCACCCACTGCTTGGCGCGCTCGGGGTTTTCCCAGTTGTACTCGAGCAGACCCGTGTAGCTCATGTCGTCGAGCATCTTCTCGATATCGGCTTCGGGCATGCCGGTGAGCTTGACCATCTCGGGCAGCGTATAGGGACGGCGCATCTTCATCTTGCAGAGCACTTCGGCCTGCTCGTCGGTCGCGGCCTCGGCAAACGACCAGTACTCGTAGCCCAGCAGCTCATCGCGATGCAGCAGGCGGTTGGTGCAGTGCTCGCACAGCTTGACGATGGCCTCGCGCGGATGCTCCGGCAGCGGCGGCACGAACTCCGAACCGATGTCGGGCTCGGTGTAGCTAATCCCCGGTCCGTTGAGAATCATGGTTGTCCCTTCTCTTGCCACAGCCCGACGAGGCCGCAGCGCCCCTCTTTTTTTGCAGGCCGGGCATGCCCCATGCCGTTCACCCGCCATTGTTGACATTGTGTCAAAAATAGTATTGACGAACCGTCAACAATATTCAAGACTGTTAGGCGAACGGTCAGACAAAAGAGGATGAAAGGCGGCAAACGCATGGGCGATAACACGGCGAATATCTCTGTTGCCGACACCGTCCCCGCACCCGACAGCGCGGCAAAGCGCCTGACGGGCGACGAGCGCCGTCGCGAGATTCTCGCCGCCGTGCGCGACGTGAGCTCCGAGCTGGGCGTGTCACATCTATCCGTCTCGGCCGTGACCAAGCGAGCCGGCTGCACGCGCTCGCTGTTCTACCACTACTTTGCCGATATGGACGCCGCCGTCACCGCCGTTATGGACGAGGCGATCGACGGCTTTATCTCCGAGCTCGAGCAGTGGAACGCCAGCCGCACGGTTGGCGACATCGAAGGCGCGCTCGACACCGTCGCTCCGCTCTTTAAGCGCCTGGTCGTGAGCGGCCACGAGCTGCCGAGCACGCTCACCTCGAGCAGCGGCGCGCTCTACGGCGGCTTTCTGCACAACGTGGTCCAGCGCGTGGCGCAATACATTTGCGACACCACCGTGGTGGACTTTGTCGCCCATCACGACCTGCGCATCGACCATGTTTACGAGACGTTCTACACCCTCATCATGGGACTGTTGATGTATATCCGCACGCACCCCGATGTGCCCGACGAGACGGTCAAGGAGATTATCGCCTCGACGCTCCACATCGAGGGCTATACCGCCAAGTATCCGGAGCGCAAGCCCCAGAACTGACGGCATTTGGCCAAACTGCCCGCGATCGGAAGAGGGGACGCGGGCGCATGAAAGGAGAGCAGCATGCTGTTCGATGTCTGGGGTAGCGATACCCTTATCCACTGGGTCGGCTGGGCCATGGTCTTTATTGGCCTGATCGTGCTCAACGAGGTCGGCCGCCGCACCAAGCTGGGCGCGGCAATCATCTTTGGCGTGGCTCCGCTGGCCATGACCATCTACTGTGTCGCCATCGCCGTCGGTGTTTCGCAGGGTGCCGAGTGGGCGCTCACCAACCCCACCCATGTGTACCAGAACAGCTGGTTCCACTACGCCAAGGTATACGCGGCGCTGGCCGGTTGCTGGGGCTTCATTGCCATTAAGTACCAGTGGGGCAAGATCGGCAAGGCGCATTGGTTCCGCGCGTGGCCGTTTGTGATCGTTGCCATCAACATCATGATCGCCGTCGTATCCGACTTTGAGAGCGCCTATCACTTCTTTGTCCTGGGCGAGTCCACCTGGGTCACCTCCGAAGGTGCTACGCAGCTGGCCGGCTGGAACAACGTGTTCAACGGCATCGCCGGTATCATCAACATCTTCTGCATGACCGGTTGGTGGAGCGTCTACGCCTCCGAGGATCAGACTGACATGCTGTGGCCCGACATGACCTGGGTCTACATCATCGCCTACGACATCTGGAACTTCTGCTACACCTACAACTGCCTGCCCACCCACTCCTGGTTCTGCGGCTTTGCGCTGCTGCTGGCGCCCACCGTCGCCGCCTTTATCTGGAACAAGGGCGGCTGGATCCAGAACCGCGCCTTTACGCTGGCTATTTGGTGCATGTTTGCCCAGGTATTCCCGTACTTCCAGGAGGAGTCCATCTTTGTGACCCACTCCACGCTCGACCCCGGCGCCGCTACCGCGGTCTCGATCGCCGCACTGGTCGCCAACGTCGCCGCGATCATCTACATCGCCTACCGCGCCAAGAAGCTCGGCCGCAATCCCTACAAGCAGGATGTCTTTGAGGGCACCAGCGATTGGGAGAAGGCTACCGCTCGCCGCGCCAAGGTTGATTACGCGCACGCCGAGTAACGCGCCTGACGCAAACATCGCTTGAGTACGAAGCCGCATAGCCGACTCCGCGCAACTCAACGCATTGCAGAGCCCCCCGGAATGTGATTCGTTCGCGTTCCGGGGGCTTTTTGCTGCCGCGAGGATGCGGCTGAACGATGTGCTCGGGTTAAATCGGATCTTATATTTCGCATTCGCTTTATATGGCTCCATTTTTGGGTACAGTGTTGAGCCGATATTGCATTGGGGGATATATGAGCGATGAGATGTGTGGCCACGAGGATGCGGCCCAGGATGCGGAAGCATGTGCCGAGGCCCTGGAGAGCCTTGACTGGATTGCGCTAGACGAGCTCTCGTTTAGCGATTCGGCCGTCGACACGCAGGACGAGGCGCACGAAGACAGCGACGCCAAAGACGCTCCTGACGAGGCCGAAGCCGAAGAGGACGATAGCAAGGACGATGACCAGCCGGAATCCGACTCGGGAGAAGAGACCGTCCTGCTTGGCAGCTTGCCTGCCGACGACTCGCTCACCCGCGAGCTTCCCGGCCTGGGCTCCGCGCCTGCCGTGGACGAGACCATCGCCATGGGCGATATTCCCCTACCGTCCGTTCCTTCGGCACGCGAAGCCGAGGTTCGTCATCGTAAGATGTCGCCCAAGCGCCGCAATCTGATGGTCGCCGGTGTCGTGGCCGTCGCGCTCGTCGCCGGCGGTGCAGGCTATGCCGCCTGGAACGGATATCAGCAAGAGCAGGCTGCCACTGTCGCCGCCAATGCCCACACGATGATGTCAGTGCAGATTGGCGTGCATGCCGCGGGACTCGACTGTTCCGCCGGCTCCAAGATTCCCGTACAAGTGAGTGGCCAGGATTCTGACGGATCCTCCGTGAGCGAAACACTCTATGTTGACGAGCACGGCCGTGGCATCAAACTGCTACCCGGTGACTACATGCTCTCCATTGCCGCCTCACCCATCGCGTCCGACGGCACCGTCTATACCGTGCCGACCACCAAGGCACAGGTCACGATCAAGAGCGACGGGCAGGACCTGAGCGCCCAGGCCACCTTTAAGCTTAAGGTGCCCTCGGCCGACACGGTCACTGACGACCAGATCGATACCGCCGCCAAGTATGCCGAGGAGGGAGGCGCGAGCTCCGCCGCCACCGCCAAGGTGCTCCAGCAGGCGGCAACCGCGCGGCGCGACGCCGCCGTCAATGCCGTGAGCGCGCAAAAGGCACAGGCGGCCCGTGATGCCGACGCCCGTCATAAGGCAACCGACCTTTACCAGCTCGATATCCCCGTCGAGTGGTACGGCAAGGTCGAGACTTGGCAGAATGGCAGCACGCTATGCATCTATCTTGCCAGCGACAGCAATACGCCGATTGTGACGCTCGTCGCGGTGCGCGAGGGCGAGAGCTTTACGCCCGATGGAGGCGATACGGTTTTGGGTGCGGCAAACCTCGGCAACGGCTACACCGTCTACGCCAGCGGCCCCGTTTATCCGTATGTGGTGCCCCAGACCATCAACGGACGCACGCAAGACCCCGTGTCAACCTACCCCATGGACACTGCAGTTGAGCTTGTCGAGCTCACGACCGGCAACCGCTACACCTATAGCCAGATCAAGAACGTGCTGGTCGACAAAGACGGCAAAGCCGACGCCGCGACCAAACTCGAGACCGACTACCTCGCCCAGATTCTCCTGCCAAGCATCAAGGCCCAGGACTAGCGGACCATGACACCTGAGTCCTGGCCTCGCAAATCCATAGACGATTAGGAAAGGAGCCACTTCCATGCGGGCACAGCATGTACCACACCGTGTTCGCATGGAATATCGGCCTGCTCATCCATGGTAACGATTGCTGACTCACCAAGATCGAACTGGGCCATCGAGGCATCAAGCGCGGCAATTTCGCGCTCGCGCGTTTTCTCACTTGCCATATCCACACTCACCTGAATCAGGCTATAAGCCCGCATGAGAAGTGCGTCCCCAGCCACAAAGTCCACCTCATGGCTCTTGCTCTTCTCTTTGATCAGCAGGCGGCAGACCGATCCGATCCTCACCGCGGGAGTCCTTCTTCTTAGCGCGTTGAACACTGCGGTCTCGAGCCTCTGGCCCTGGTCCAATGCCGATGTGGGAGAGAATGCTCCAAACATCGCGGGATCGACAGCGTAGACCTTAGACGCAGACCGCATGTTATTTGCCAGTGAACGCGTGAACTCCGGCACGGAGAACAGCAGGTAGGCATCCTCATAATACTCAAGTAAGTCGCTGAGCGAATTACGACTGACGGGTATCTGCCTGCTCTTGAACTCGTTGTACACTTTGTTCACCGACAGCTCTCGTCCCGAAGATGCCATACACCGCGTTAGGAACAGCGATGCCAGGCGAGGGTTCTTGACGTCGTAACGCTCAACGACGTCCATAGCGACCGTTCGCGAAGCATATTCCTGTAGCAGCTGAATCGCGTCTGCGGGCGTCTGCTCAAGCGTCGCGATGAATCCCCCTCGTTCAAGATATCCGATCAGATGATGTCGAAGCAGCGCTGCATCGCTTGGGGAAAAGGTCGCATCTGGCTCGAAAACGCTCCCCGTCTTATATCGAACGTATTCCGAAAAACTCAACGGAAAAAGCTCTCGTATAAGAGAACGACCCCTGAACTCGCTCTTAAGTTCTGAGGACAGCATCTTAGAAGAAGATCCCGTCACATAGACGGTCGCTTTCTCCGTATCGACTACACGCCGCAGAAACGCACCCCATTCGGGAATTTCCTGGATCTCGTCAAAGAAAATGTAAGCGCCCTCGGTTCGAACAGCAGGATGCAGCGCATAGAACGTGTCGAGCACGTCCGCCAGCAGCGATGGCTCATACGGGCGCAAGCGCTCGTCCTCAAAATTAAAGTAAAGCATCCGGTCAAGCTCGACGCCCCGGCCCCGAAGCCGCTGCATCTCCTGATACAGGCGATACGTCTTTCCACAACGGCGGGCCCCCACAACCACATTTACGATGTTGTCGCGCTTTGGCTCCTGTGGGTTTCCCAGATCAAGGTCTCGCTCAAAGACCTGTGGAACCCCCTGCTGTTCAAAGTCCTTTATTTTCTGGGCGATCAAGTCGTTGAATGCCATGATTCTCCAATCTTGCTCTTTTGCTAATCAAGATTATACTGATTCTTGATTAGCAAGAGAGCAAGATTGCGTGCAACTTGATTAATAGATAATCAAGTTTTTCTGCTGTCCAGCATCAAGGCTCAGGACTAGCCGGCCGCAGCGAGGGCAGTCTTTTTGGGACGGGGGTCTTTTAGCTACTTTAACGCCACGGGTCGGCTTCGAACATCGGCTCGCGCTCGGGGCGGCGATCGCTGTAGGGATCGTAGCCGTCATCGTCCTCGTTCTCGGCGCGAATGTAGGGGTCGCGCGGCTTGGGCGCAGGCTTTGGTGCAGGCTTGGGTACGGCAGGCGCGGCGTCGGCTACCGGTGCATTCGTCTCGTTCTCGTCTTTCATCTGCATAGCTCCTTGCCATGTGCTCACGTTCAACGCCATTGATTGTCGCACGAAAAAGGGCGGCGGACCCCATTGGATCCGCCGCCCTTGACGTTCGGCTCAAAGTGAGCCTTCTCCATCTCGTCGAGCGTGGTCGCGCCGCCTTTTCGTTTCCCGTCGGCCGTCCTACGCAGCAAATACCACCACGAGCAGCATTTTGAACGGGGTGATGCCACGCACCGCATGCGGCGCGCCGGCGGGCATGACGGTGCTCTCGCCCGCCCCCAGCTGATGCGGGACGCCGTTGACCGTGATTTCGCCGGTACCCTCGAGTACCGTGATGAGCGCGTCGCCGGGCGCCGCATGGCTGGACATGCCCTCGTCGGCGTCGATAGCAAAAACGGTGATCTTGGTGGCCGGCGTCTGCGCGAGGGTGAGGCTGTTGACCTTGCCGCCTTCGAGCTTCACCTGCTCGGCCAGCTTGAAGACGGTCTCCTTCTCGATGTTCTTGATGAGCTCTGCCATGGTTGTTCCTTTCTGCGATGGCCTTCTTTGGATAGACGTCCCCTTACAAGGATAGCTGCAGCAGTTTGATGGCACCCGCAGGCTCCACGGCGTGCCGCACACCTGCGGGCACAAGGAGCACCTCGCCGGCGGCAAGCGGCACGGGCACGCGTCCCTCCCGCGCGAAGGTGATGCACGCGCAGCCTTCGAGCAGGTAGTACATGGTGTCCGCCGGGTACTCCTCGTCCGAGACGCTCTCTCCCGCCGCAAAGGACAGCAGCATGATCTGGCATGCGTCCGAGAGCCGTGTGAGCGAGCAGCTCGAGACGCGACCGGGCTCGGCGTCGTCAATGAGCGACGTCAGCGGGCGCGCGACGTCGGTCGGCAGGTTTCGTAGCCCCATGGGGCCTCCCTTCTAAGATGACACCTATATATAGTAAAGGTACGAACGAAGCTTCTCGATGTTCGAGGTGTCGAGCGTGCCGTCGAACGCGAGGCGCAGCACCGGCGCGCCGGCGGCCCCACCGCGCTCGATGTCCTCCCGCGCCTCATCGTTATCGGCCTTGAGCCGCAGGATGGTGTCGACGTTCTCGTACATCGACGCCACCGTCACCACGCCCGCCGAACGCAGACGTTCAAGCGCGACCTTAGCGAAGCGATACCGCGCACCGGCTCCGCGGAAGCGCGGGATGCCTGCATCCGCCGCGGCGATGAGCTCGCCCGGATTCACGGCGAACGAGCTCGAACCCGCGCCGAGCACATTCTCAAGGGCAGCCGAGAGCGCAGCCATCTGGCAGCGGAAGGCATCAAGCAAGGCCGCGCGGTCCGCCAACTCGTCCGCCGGGACGGCAAAGGGATCGGCCGGCACTTCGACGGCGGACACGGCATCGGACGGCGCAGCGGCAGGAGCCGCGGCGACCCCCGTCTGCGTTCCCGGCCCCCAGGGCATGCCCTTCACCCCGCTGCGAGACCCCTGCGAGGAGTCCTGCTCCCACTCGTCTTGCCACATCATCCAGAAGAACTCCGAGAGCGGCATGCGCGCGAGCCGATAGCCGCGTTGCGCGACCTCGTCCCACAGCTCGCCCGTAAGCTCGTCGGCATAGACCCAGGGCCACTCCCCCACCAAGGCGAGCCGCTTGACAACATCGGGGGCATCGCCCCCTGCGAACTCCGCGACGAGCCGCGCGATCCGCGGCACGTCCAGCGAGGAAGCTCCCCCGGCGACAAGCTGCTCCACGCAGGCGCGCACGAAACCCGCCCGTGTCGACACCGGCAGCGCATAGGCGGCATCGCCCGCGAGCAGCACGCCGAAGAGCTCGGAAACCGCCCCTGCGCCCAGCCGGCGGTTGAGCTCCCAGGGAAGGACCTCAAAACGCGGCGCGGCGATTGCCACGTCACCGCAGCCACGCTGGCGCAGCACCGCGCGGACCACGCGGTCATATTGGTTATCGGCCTCGGCGCCGCAGGTGGCAGGCAATGCCAGCGAGAGCGGCCCCGGAACAGAGGCCTGCGCCGCCACGAGCGCCGCGCCCAGGAACGCCGTGAACGAGCCGTACTCCTTGGTGGACGTCGCCGTACGCCCGGCCTCGAGTGCCACGGCGTCGAGTGGGATCGCACGGGCGTCGAAGCCCCGCGTGCGCAGCCATGCGGCCGCGAGGTCGCCGTACGCGCCCACCCCGGGCACCGCCACGGGCACCGCGGGATCGAGTGCCTCGCCGCCCTCGGGTATGACGGAGAGCGCCATCGAGGGAGCGGCACAGTCGGCACCGGCCGCACTCGCCGCGCGCGCGACCCCGCTAGCCGCATCCCGGTGCACGCACGACGGCCCGGACACGACGTCGGCCGTGGCCGCATCCGCGCCAACACCCGCAGGCGAGCTCACCCGCTCCGCGTCCTCCTCAGAGAGATGTGCCAGCGCGTTCAGGAACGCTTCCACGCGCGTGATCACGCCCACGCGGCTGAAGTGCTCATCGCACTCGATCGTGAGGTAGGGCTTCTCACCCATCTCCTCGGCGAAGAGCTTGTCGAGCATGGTGTCGGGACCGCAGCCGTGGTTGGTGAGGTACACCGCGAAGAGCCGCGAATCGCGCCGCACCATCTTAGCGCCCGAAAGGATGTGCTGCCCAAACGGCCAGCAGATGCCGGGGTGGTCAGCCGAGACATCGATATCATGCGCGTGCAGGTGCCCGAGCGTGATAACCTTCTGTCCACGGTCCAGCAGAATCTCGGGGATTCCCATGTTGAGGGCGCCATCGGAGATACCGTAGTTGCGCGTGATGAGCACAAGCACGCGCTCCCCCGGCGCGAGCGAACCCAAAAGCTCGTCGCCCAGCGCCTCGGTCTTCTCACCAAAGGACGTGACGGCAAAGCCGCCCGCCATCATGGCCACGGCCGCCTCCTGGCGCGTATGGCCCAGCCGCTCGCCCAGCCCCAGCAGCGCCTGCACCATGGCCTCCTGGCCAAAATCCATGTCGAGCAGGGGGTTCAGTAGCTCGATGCCGCGCCGCTCCAGACCGAGGGCGTCCGCCACCAAGCGCGGCGCCGTCTGCATATAAGGGCATGCGTAGTTGTGCGCCACACGCGAGCTCGCGTGCCGGATGGTGTGCAGGCTCGGCATGAAGATGTAGTCGGGTTCGCGCTCCGCGAGCCACGCCATGTGCCCGTAGATGAGCTTCACGGGATAGCAGGTCTCACCGCGCGCGTTCTCCTGTGCCAGGCGGACCTGCTCCTCGGTGGTGTCGGGCGAGAGCAGCACGTTGTAGCCCAAACGGGAGAAGTAGGCGTTGGCAAGCGGGAATAGGCGGTGCAACATGAGGCAGCGCGGGATGCCCACGGTCTTCTTGGCCGGGTCGATTTTGCCCGTGTAGCCCTCGAGAAAGAGCTCCTCGGTCTTTTTGTAGAACGCACGGTTGAGCGCGACCGCGCGCTCGTCCACGCCGCGCGCCGCGGCTGCCGTGCCGGAAAGATCGAACCCCTTGAACGCCGTGAGCTCGAAACCCGGCTTCGCGGCGGCATCGGCGGCCATGAGGGCCGCCCCCACCGCACCCGAGATGGCGAAGTTGGGCGACACCGTGAGTGCGTCGGGGTAAAACGAGCGGAACGCCTCCACGATTGCGGGGTTGTAGGCGACGCCGCCCTGCAGCACGATATGCGACCCCACGCGCTTGCCGCCCACCACGCGGTGCAGGTAATTGCGCACGATGGAGAGGGCGAGGCCGGCGGCCACGTCGCGCTTGGCGGCACCGGCGGAGAGGGCCGCGCTGATAGCACTCTCCACGAAGACCGTGCAACGCTCGCCCAGATCGACCGGTGCTTCGCTCGAAAGCGCGAGCAGTCCGTACTCGGCGAGCGGTATGGCGAGGCGAGCGGCCTGCTCCTCGATGAAGCTGCCCGTTCCGGCAGCGCAAACCTTATTCATCTGAAAGTCGGAAACCTGCCCGCCGGCGAGCGAGATGAACTTGGAATCCTGTCCGCCGATCTCGAAGACGGTGTCCACCTTCGGGTCGGCATGCGCCGCGCCGGCAGCCTGGCAGGTGATCTCGTCCACCACGGCGTCGGCGCCCACGAACTTGCCGATGAGGCTGCGGCCGGAGCCCGTCGTGGCCACGGCGCGAACCTGCACCTCGGAACCCAGGCGGGCGGCCAGCGTTGCCAGCCCCTCGTGCACGGCACGGCGCGCGTCGCCGCCGGTGCGCAGGTACTGGGCATTGAGCACGCGGCCACGGGGGTCGAGGAGGACCAGGTCCGTCGAGGTCGACCCCACGTCGATTCCCAAAAACACCGGAATGCGGCCGGTCAGGGGGTCGCGCTCCCAATCCTCGCGCGGCAGCACGGCGAAGCCCTCGCCGGGACGGTACCCGCTGTTCGGCAACGGTGCCAAACGGGGCAGCTCGCCCGCCTGGGAGCGCGGGTGGTCGAGCACACCGCGCAGGGCATTGAGGGTCGCCGCCCCGCCGCCCGCCGCCGCGAGCTTAGAGGCATGGAGCGCCGCGCCCGCCGCCTGGAAGAAGAGGCTCTCCTCGCGTGCGATGAGCCCATCTTCACCCAGCTTGAAGACCTCGCGCACGGCTCGCACCACGCCGGCGTTCAGCAGCACCCCGCCCGAGAGTGCCACGGGCGCCTCCACGGGCAGGCCGCGCACGATGAGCGCCTTGTAGCTCTTCACCATGGCGTAGCAGAGGCCGAGCAGAATGTCCTCCACGGGGACGCCCTCCTGCTGGCGGTGGATGATGTCCGTCTTGGCGAAGACGGCGCAGCGTCCCGAGATGCGTGGAACCTCATGTCCCTCGGCGCGCCCCACGAGTGCGGAGAAGTCCTCGATCCTAAGCCCCAGGCGGGTCATCTGGTCCTCGAAGAACGAGCCGGTACCCGAAGCGCAGCTCTCGTTCATGGCGAACTCGGGCACCGCCGCCGCGAGCCGGCAGACGAAGTAGGCGTTCTGACCGCCGATCTCGATGACCGAGCGGGCCTCCGGAGCCATGATCTTTGCACCGGAGGCAATGGCCGGCACGTCCTCGAGCACGGGCAGCGCGGCACCCGCCTCGGCGAGCGCACCCGCCCCCGAGCCCGTCGCCGCGATGCCGCCGCAGCCCTCGGGCGCCAGCGCCGCGGGCATGCCCGCGAGCAGGTCGCGCAGGCAGGCGACGGGATCGCCGTAGTGCGGCCGCCGCGTGCTCCAAAGCACGGCCGGCGCGCTCCCCGCACCCGCGCCCTCCGCCGCGGCTGCTCCCGTCCCGAGCGCGACCACCTTGACCGAGCTCGCGCCCATATCGATTCCCAGCGTGTAGTGCTGCGTCATAGCCATATGAAGACCCCCTCTGTCCCCTCTCGGCGCCCCTCCTGTGCACGAAGCTCTACGCGCGCGCCGCGCGATACTCCTCGTACTCGGCCAGAAAGGCGTCACGGTCGAGCTGCCGTACGTTCACCACGTCGTCGAAGGTGACGAGCTCAGTGATGGGGTTGTCCACGGTGAAGGGGAAGCCCTTGCTCACCAGGAATTCGGCGAACAGGGGGTCCTCGGTCGCGATTTCACGCATGGTCTTGGTGCTATCGAACATAGTTGTCTCCTCATCTCGGTATCGGTTCGGCGCAGGCGGGAGTGGTCCCGCAGCGGCGCCGCGATCAATCCTCTAGTCCTGCACGCGGTCGAGCTCGATCTTCTCCCCGCCCAGCAGCGCCACATCGCCCTCGGCATGGGTCGAGACGAGCATCGTGCGCCCGCGCCGCTCCGACAGCAAAAAATCGATGACGCGTCCCTTGGTCACGGCGTCGAGGCCGGTGAAGGGCTCGTCGAGCAGCAGCATCCGCGAGGGATACGCCACCGCGCGGGCGAGCGACACGCGTCGCCGCATGCCACCCGAGAGCTGCGAAACGGGCCGGTCGAGCGAGTCCTCGGGCAGGATCCGCGAAAGCAGCGAGCGCACCCGCGCCCGACGCGTTTCGCGCGGGCACACGAGCAGCACGTTCTCCACGGGCGTCAACGCCTCGCAGAGGCGCTCCTCCTGAAACATCGCCGCGATCTGCCCGGGCGCGATACCCGTCACGACGCCGGCATCTGCCGCATCGAGCCCCAGCAGCACCTTGAAGAGCGTTGTCTTACCGCTGCCCGAGGGCGCCATGAGGCAGTAGACGCCACCCGCGATTAGGGTGAAGGTCACGCCGTGCAGCACGTCCAGATCGCCGAAGCTCTTACGGAGCCCCTCGATGCGAACGTCTTCCACCGACCCCACGTCACTCACCGCCCTTCGCGGTGCCGCCGCGTCCCAACGGTCCGCCCCACGGTCGCGCCGCGAGCTTCACCAGCTGCATGAACAGCTTCTCGAACGCGAGCGAGAGGATCATCACCACCACGGTCCAGGCAAAGAGGTCCGGCGTGTTCAAGAAGGTGCGCGCCGTGTTCATCTGCTTGCCGATCGACGGATCGGGCATGGCGAGCACCTCGGCCATGATGCCGCTCTTCCAGCTCATGCCCAGGCTGATCTTGCAGCTCGAAGCCAGAAACGGCATCACCGCGGGCCGGTACACGTACATGAACGTGTGCCATGGCGAGAGGCGGAACACCCGCGCCATCTCGAGCATCTGGGGATCCACGCTCTCAAAGCCCGAGAGCACGTTGGTGTAGATGAGCGGCAGCACGATGAAGAACGCCAGGAACATGGTGAGGTTCTGCGGCCCCACCCAGATGAGCAGCATGATGATGAAGCTCACGATGGGCAGCGTCCGCAGCAGCGAGATAATGGGGTCCACGAAGTCGCGCACGATGCGCATGCGGTACGCCACGAGCGCCAGCAGCACGCCCGCCGTGAAGCTCATGAGGAAGCCGACGGCGATGCGCGCCGTGGACGCCAGGCTGATCACCCAGAAGTTGGGCTTCACCACTTGGGCGGCCAGCGCCTCGAGCGTGCGGATGGGCCCGGCGAGCACCAGGCGGTTGCCGATGAGGCGGTCGGCGACCTCCCACACCGCGAACCAGAACAGGATGATGCCCGCCCGCTTGAGGAGGCCGAGGCACTTCTCGCGCCGCGCGACGGCAGCGGCGTCCTCGTCATCCGCGGCGCCCGTGGCCGCCACGGCAAGCGCACGCACACCCACAAGAAAGGCGTCGGCCTCCTCGTCACCCAGCACGCCGGAGGTGCGCATCACGCCGATAGCCCGTTCGTCCGCGGCCCCGAAGGTCCGCATCACCGCGAGGATTCTGTCCGGCGTGGCGCCCTTGCCCGCGGCGGTGCGCACCATGAACGCCATCTGGTCGTCGGGCAAGCCGTTCTGACGCACCATCTGGATCATCTGCGCGGCGCGTGCCTCGTCCACGCCCATCATGTCGTGGATCTGCGCCGGGGTGAGCACGCGCCCGGGAGCGCCCGCCGCCTCGGCCCAAGCCTCGCCGCGCGCGGCCTCGTCCGCCGCAGACGCCGGTATGCCCGCGTCCACGGCACCTGCCTTGCCGGCACCCCTCTCCTGGGCACTCACTGCAGATCCCCGCTCGCGCTGCCGTCGGTGGGCACGTCCTCGCCCGAGACGCTCGTGTTCGAATCGTCCAGATACCCCTGGGGCGGCAGGTAGTAGAAGCCGTCACCGGGAATCTTGCCGCCCACGCTATCGGGGTTGGCGTCGTAGAGACACTTCACGAACCCGGAGAGCGCCGTGCGCATACGCTCGCCCGTGAGGCTCACCATCTCGATGTGCGGCATAGCCGCAAGCGAAACCTGGTTGTTGAGGAAGGTCCCCAACTCCTCCTGCAGCTGCGAGGCGGCCTTCATGTTCTTGAGCGACCACTCCACGCTCTTGCCCGCCATCTGCAGGTACTCCACCACGGCCTGCTCGTGCTCCTCGGCGAACTTCTTGTTCACGATGGTCGTGGTGGTAACAGCCATCGATCCCTCCTTCTTGAACGCCTTGTTCCACTCGTCCGTGATGGAGATGGGCACGTAGAGCTTGTCCACCATGGTCTCGGCGAGCGCCACGAAGGGCTGCGGCAGAATGGCGATGGCGTTCGGCTGATCTTGAATGAGGTTCAGGATCTCGAATGGCGTGCTCTTGAACACGATGTTGAAGTCGCCAGCATGCCCTGTCTTCTTGAGCAGCGCCTCGATGGTGTACTCCGGCGTGCCGCCCTGGCCGTAGGCGAGCACCTGCTTGCCCTTGAGGTCGTCGAGCGTCTTGATGGAGGAATCGGTGGTCATCACGTAGAGCACGCCCAGGTTGTCAATGGAAATGACTTGGTAGTCGTTCTTGAGCTCGTCGTTGTTGAAGAGGATGGGGCCGATGTTGCTGGGCAGGGTGCAGATGTCGTAGTCCCCTTGGTTGAACTTGGCCGAGAGGCCCACGTAGTCCACGCCGTTCAGCTCGAAGGAGAAGTCGTTGAAGGTCTTGTTGTTCTTAGCCGCCAGCAGGAACTGCGAGAGTCCCATGGAGGGCGGGCCCATGATGAGGCCCACGCGCACCTTGGTGGCGTCGGCCGAGCCCTTGAGCTCGCGATCCTCGGTCTTAGACTTGAAGGTCACGCCTGCGGGCGACGAGCCGGCAGCAGCGGAACCGGAGCCGGTAGACGAGCCGCCCGAGCAGCCGGCGAGGCCCAGGCCAGCCAGAACCGTGAGGGCAGAACCGCCAAGCGCCAGAAAGCTACGGCGCGAAAGATCGGTGGTGATGTTCATGGATGCGTCTCCCCAATACGTTTGAAAGGGGCGAACGGGACCAGCATCCCGTCCGCCCTGCCTGCATGCCGTGCGGTGACTAAGCCTCGGTCTTCTCGGCCGTGCGACTGCTCCGCTCTGCCTCGCGCTTGCGGCGGCGATAGGCGTTCACGCCGCACACGCAGCCGCCGCCAACCAGCGCACCGGCAAACACCACGCCGGCCGCAAAGGCAACCGGGTTGGTCTCGAGCGCCTTCTCGCCACTGCTCTTGCCCGCAAGTTTCTGCACGGGACTGTTCTTGCCGTCCTCGCCGGCAGCCGCCGCCTCGGCTTCGAGCGCCTCGAGGGCGGCCTGCTCGGCCTCCTTGGTCGTGACGCCCGTCACGTTGGAATCGGCGTTCTGCAGCTTGGAGAGCAGGCCGGCCGGGACCGAGCCACCACCGGAGCTCGGCAGCCCCGAGAGGTTCAGCTCGAAGGTGGCGTCCCAGGTGTGCTGGCCGGTGATGCCCGAGATGGTCGAGGCGAGTGAGCCCATGGTGATGGTCACCGAGCAGCCCTTCTTGATGGTGGAGCCGGGGTTCTCAAGCACGCCGAGGTCGATGGTCACGCTGGTGAGCGCGTTGCCACCTGTGCTCGAGATGACGTTCAACCCGTTCACGCTCTGCACCGTCATGATGCGCGACTGGATCTTGATGGGCAGGTAGAGCACGGCGCGGCCGTTGGCATCCACCTTGAGCGTGGCGTTGTTGGTGACCGGGTCCTTGGGCGGGAACACGCCGCTCGTGATGTGCGGTGAGAGCGGCAGGCCCGAGCTCGCACGGCTCACGTAGATGTTCGCCGTCACGGTGTAGGTGCCCTCCTTAAGGTGCCCGGTCGCCGTGCCGCTACCGCCCGTGGAGCCCCCGTTGTTCGAGGTGCCCTGGTTGCCTTGATTGTTGTTCTGGTTACCACCGGCGTTGCCGGAGTTGTTATGATCCGACCCTCCCCCGTTGCCTCCAGGGTTCGTGGAACCGCCGTTACCGCCGGGAACCGTCGTGCTGTCAGAAACCTTCTTGGCGGAGCTATAGGCAACATCAAGCTGCAGGGCGACATCACCCGCCGGCTGAATATCCTGGTCTAGGGGCACTGCGTACATCTTTGAGCCCTTGAAGAAGTATGCCTTCGTCCCACTTGTCAAGTCGTCAGTCAGCTTAATCGTCAGCTGACTGATCCGTGTTTCGTACTTCCCGTATTTCCAGTTTGCTGGATCCTTGGGCGGCACGCGCGTGACCGAAATATCCTTGAGCTCGCTTGACGTACCAAGTTCCTGCAGCGTGAACACGGGATTCTTAACAGGTAGGACAAGCGTGCGCGTCCCATCTTTCGCCACCACGAGCGTCGCATTCATGGAAACAGGGGTCATTGGAATATCGTTCGACACCTCGGCTTGATCGTTGTAATCGATCACGGGTCCAAATGGGTTATTCGGATTCGTCGGATACACCGTGGTGCCCGGCAACAACGGATTGTACTTGCCCGGCATGGAGAGGTTGGCGGTAATCCGGTAAGTACCGGGGGCGAGTTCCTTGGAAGCTGCGGGCTTCTTGACCGTCAACACTCCCGGTACGCCCACAAACTCATAGTTCTTAGCAGTACCGCCCGTCGGGGTCACGGTATACGTACCCACCTGCGACGTATCGCCACCCGACATCGTTGGCAAGGTGAACGTTGTATCTGCCAGTTTCACCGAGATAATTGATTCGCCGTTCACAAACCCCGTAATATCCATAAGGCCGGTACTGAGCTCATCACCCACATTGAGCGTCGTGTTCTTGAAGGCTGCCGTAAGCGGGGCTTTAGCAATGGACCAGTCGATAATCACGGGGTTGTTCGTGCCATCCTTCCAGACGTAGCCGTCCTTGAGGGTAACGATAGCTTTGTAGCTTCCCGCGTTGGTTGACGAAGCCACGCCACCAACGGTATAGCCCTCGCCCGCGGTCACGCCGATCTGGGCCTTTCCGGTGTAGACGAGATCCTTCACCGCCGTCGGCTGGACAACCTGTTTGGGAGCGTCGTTGACCACGGCAATGTAGCCCCAGGGGGTATCGTCACTGGCAGGCTGCATCGTCCCTCCGTCAAGATCCAACGCGGAGTTGAACAGGTGGTTCGTTACGTTGCCATTGCCGGTATTCTCCTTTGTCAGGCGAACGTACGCCTTGCCGTCCGCCACCGATGCCTTGAGCTTGATTGCTTTGGTGGCACCCGAGCCTTTGGTGCCCGTTATCAGGTAGAACTCGCTTCCCTGGGAGGCGGGCACCGTCATGGCAAACACAATGTGCTCATCAGAGAAAGTGAATTTGCCCGCGGGATCGAAGAGATTAGCATTGGGAACAAAGTCGGGTATCGTTAGCCCTGCACTATACAGACCCTTCACCTGTGGCGAGGAAAACGAAGACTCACTCGACACCAGAGATTGCACCTGATCGGTATATCCCCTGTCGTTCAATATCTTTGTGTTCAACTTGAAATATCCTGAGTACCACTTCATAATCTCAACGCTCTCTTCGGGCGTACCCAGATCCGTAAAAGGACCATCAAGCGTTCCATCGGTCTCGTACGAGATGCCGATACCCGAGGCCGCGTCCAGGCTATCCCAAGTCCAGGCCCACTCACCCGTATTTGCCTCGTCCTTGGGAGTCGCAATCACAAAGGAACCCAGACCGGAAACCGGGGCGCTCAGGGTGCCGTCAGCGGCAACGGAGCCAACTTCCTCCAATTTGTTTCCGGCGAAACGGAACACCTTGGATCCGGCAGGCTGCTTGGACAGCTTCAACGTCAAGGCCATAGCGTCATCTGGTACGATGGCGGCCCCCTGTGCCATCAAATCGATGGTATAGAGCGCATAATCGGGAACCGTCTTATACTTCTGACCGAGAGAGACCTTCAGTGCTTCATATGCGTGACCACTGGTAACCGACGCGACGGAAAGGGTCGCCTCGGACAGCTCATTTATCGCCGACGAGCTCGCACCGGCCTTTACATCGAGCTTCACGCCAGTCGCTTGATCGCTGAACGTTTTCGCAAAATCACCCGAAACTTCCTTCTTGGCGTTCGCGAGGTCAAGGTCCAAATCGAGATCCTTGTTGAGGAATTTATTGAGCGTAGTTGCGTACTCGGTATTTCCGGTCAAATGATAGGTGCCGCTCAGATTGTCCAATTGGAAGGTGATGTGTTCGATGCGCGTTGTAATGCCTGCATCGGCAACCTTCTTGTTGTAGTCGTCGTCGTTGTCCTTCTTCTCGATTGGCTTCGTGGTTACATTCGTAATCTTCGCCCCATCGCTCGTACCAAGCTTCTGAAAGGTGAAAACCGGGTTGGGCAGGGTGACGACAACGGTTACCGTGCCGTCCGCAGCAACGACAAGTGTGGCATTACGGGTCTTTACGGGAACATTGGGGATACCGCTGGCACCGTTAATGCTTTCCGGATTAAGAGGATTTGTGGCATAGGCTCGCAGATTCATGCCGGGAATGGGGTCACGCATGGAGATGTTCGCCAGAACGCTATACGTTCCCGGCACGAGCTTGTCCACGGACGAGTAGATGCGCGAGGACTCGGGGTCAATTTCATCAGACGCGGCAAGGAGGGAGGCGGCTGCAGACTCCTCCTCAGCAGACTGGGGATCCTGCATTTTCTCCGCATCGCTCGAAGCACCCTGCTTCTCCTGCTCCCCCTTCGCCGCCGAGGGAACGTCTTCTGCCGCAGCAGCTTTCTCATCGGCCTCTTGCTTGTCCGTCTGAACTTGCTGCGTCGCATCGGCATCCGGATGATTCTCCGACAAATCAGTATCGGTATTATCGGTGGTAGCCGCAGCCTCAGAATCCGTGACCGTGACGCCTTGGTCGGAATTTGCCCGCTCAGAGGCAACCTGGGCCTCCTGGGCCACCTCGGCAAACGCCGTCATCGGCAGCTGGGAGCCCACCATCGAGAGGGCGGCAACGAGTATCACCGCCTGCCTCAAACCATAGCGGAGCAATCGCGTAGCCCTGTTTTCCATTTCTTCTCCCTTACTCCAAAAGACCCCGGCTCTAACGAAGCTGAGCCGAGGCCTTTAGCTTTGCGCCCCAAGATTCGTGCAAAAGCTCTTACTGTGCCGCACTCAAATCTGCGACAAGATGCAGGTTCCAAGCTTTATCGCCCCTGTACAGCGGGAACGTCGCAAACTCCTTCGACGGGGAAAACGTTGCGACCGAGGTACCCGCTGCAAAGTTCGTCACATCAAAGGTGATGGTTGCGATCCGGTTCGCATAAGGTGTGGTCCATGGGAACGGGGCCTTCCATGCCGTTTCAGTTGTACCGACCACCGAGACAACACCATCCGTCGAGGTATCAGCGATAGATAAAATGCCAAACGTATCGTTAACGATGGGGACCGTCAGCAGTTTTTTCCCGTCTTTTATTACAAGTGTCGCGTTGTTATACACGGGACTCGTAGGCTTATTGCGCGGAGGGTTGCCGCTGTTAGTGACATAGGCGTTCCTTCCGATAGGCGTGTCTGCCTTATCAACGTACACGTTCGCAGTGACCGTGTACGTGTCATCTGTGCTCGCATCGGCAAACGCGCTCGTGGGCTCCGTCGCCAGGCCACAACCTGCCGTCGCCACGACCAGCGCAGCAGCACCCGTCACTTTCAGAAAATCTCGACGCGAATAATCCTTCTTCATAGTGCTCCCCCTTCATCGGGAACTGCAGTAAAGCTTGGAGTTGAACGCTGCATGCTTCTGTTCATCTCTTGGCGTGCATTGTTTCATAAGAGAAACTTAAAAAAGGTTGCCAAGGTTACCTTTGGCTAACTTTTTTGAGATTTTTCGGGCTGCTTTCTAGAGGTCTCCGCGGCTCGTCAGCTTGAGGCGCCGGCCCTCGCCCTCGAGCACGCCCTCCTCGATCATGCGACGGAGCTCGCGCAGCAGCGCCTTATCGTTCACCGCCAGGTACTCCGCCAAGGCCTTGCGGCTATAGGGAATAATCACGTAACCGTCCTTGTCCTCCGGCAGGCGCCGCAGGTACAGCGCGATGCGCTTGCGAAGGCGCGGCTCGGAGAGCAGCGCGAGCTTGGCCGTGAGCGTCTTGACCTTCTTGGACATCTCGCCCATCACGTTGGCGTACAGCCGCAGCAGTGCACCGTCACCGTTGCCCTTGATCCCCTCGGCGGGAAGGAAGAGTATGACGGAGTCCTGCAGGGCGATCGCCTCAACGGGTGCCGTCCCCACCGCCATGGGGACCGCCTCGGCAAAGGAATCCCCCACCTCGAAGCGCGAGATAATCTGACGCGAGCCGTCCTTGCCCAGCATACGCGCCTCGATGCGGCCCTTGAGCACCACGGGCACGGCCTTGAGCTTATCGCCGCTGCGGAAGGCCGCCTCACCCTTGGAGAAGGAGCGCGTGTACGCGCCGAGGGCGCGCAGCAGGCCGGGCAGCTCGGCGGGATCTATGCCCGCAAAGACCGGGGACTTCTTGAGAACGGCCAGCGTTGCCTCATCGACATCCATGGTACTCGATGGCTCCTTTTCAGCCGCTCTCCCTGCACGCGGAAAGGCAGCTGGACGGAACGGCGGCATAGCATCCAGCTGTAATGGCTAATTGTTACACAAGGTTAACTTCATGCGGGTTGCCATGGCTACTTTTTGGAATTATTCCAGTGAGTGAGGGGCGGTGAGGCTTTTAGCGCAGCGGTCAATCCGTCGAAGATCGGGGCGCACGCGGCGTCGTCGAACAGCACAACTTTTCTCCATTTCAGGGGTCTTCGCGCGCCCAAACGTCGAAAAGCACTCGGGGCATGCAGCGACAATGCATCCGACGTCGAAAACGGCGCGCAAAACAAAGGCGGCGGGCCGCTTGGCGCGACTCGCCGCCTCTCGCTGCGTAGCGATTATTCTCGCCCGCGCCGATTACTTGTCCTCAGGCACCTCGTAGGTGGCAGACGGCGTGTTGTCGCACACGACGGTAAAGCCGCCGTCCTTGTCGACATCGACCGTCACCTGATCGCCCTCGCGCACCGTGCCGTCGATGATGGCCGCCGCGATGGCATCGACAACCTCGCGCTGCACCAAACGCTTGAGCGGGCGGGCACCAAAGACCGGGTCCAAGCCGCCCACGGCGAGCAGCTGCTTGGCCGCCGGGGTGATGGCAAGCGTCATGCGCTCCTTGGCCAGACGCGCGCGGACGTCGGCGAGCTGGATGTCGACGATCTTCTCGATCTGCGCCATACCGAGTGGATGGAACACCACGATATCGTCGATACGGTTGAGGAACTCGGGGCGGAAGGTCTGAGCCATGGCCGCGTCGACCTGATGGCGCATCTCCTCCTCGTCCTTGCCCGAAAGCTCGGCAATAGCCTTGGAGCCCACGTTGCTCGTCATGATGATGATCGTGTTCTTGAAGGACACCTGGCGACCCTGGCCGTCGGTCAGACGACCGTCGTCAAGCACCTGCAGCAGCACGTTGAAGACATCCGGATGAGCCTTCTCCATCTCGTCGAGCAAGATCACGGAGTACGGACGACGGCGCACGGCCTCGGTAAGCTGGCCGCCCTCGTCGTAACCCACGTATCCCGGAGGCGCACCGATCAGACGCTGGACGCTGAACTTCTCCATGTACTCGGACATGTCGATACGCACGAGCGCGCGCTCGTCATCGAACAGGCACTCGGCCAGCGCCTTGGCGAGCTCGGTCTTGCCCACGCCGGTGGGGCCCAGGAAGAAGAAGCTGCCGATGGGCTTGTCCGGATCGGAGAGACCCGCACGGCTGCGGCGCACGGCTGCGGCCACGGCGGACACGGCCTCGTCCTGGCCGATGACGCGCTTATGTAGCTCGCCCTCCAGGCCCTTGAGTTTGTCGAGCTCGCCCTGCATCATCTTGGACACGGGCACGCCGGTCCAGGCGCTCACGACCTCGGCGATCTCATCGGAGGTCACCTGCTCGTTGAGGCCCTCGCCGTCCTGCTGCTTTTGCGCCTCGAGCGCGGCCTCGGAATCCTGAATCTGCTGCTGCAGACCCGGAATCACGGAGTAGCGCAGCTCGGACGCACGGCCCAGGTCGCCGTTGCGCGTCGCGCGCTCCTCTTCGCTCTTGGCCTCGTCGAGCTGACCCTTGAGCTCCTGCACGTGGTCGATGGCGTTCTTCTGGTTGAGCCAGCCAGCCTTTTGCACGTTGAGCTTTTCTTGGACCTCGGCGATCTCTTGGCGCAGGGCCTCCAGACGCTCCTTGGAGGCGTCGTCGGTCTCCTTCATGAGCGCCTGCTCCTCGATCTGCAGCTGAGTGAGCTGACGCGTGGTGGCGTCGATCTCGACCGGCATGCTGTCGAGCTCCATGCGCAGGCGGCTTGCCGCTTCATCGACCAGGTCGATGGCCTTGTCGGGCAGAAAACGGTCGGCGATGTAGCGATCGGAGAGGTCGGCAGCTGCCACGAGCGCGCTATCGGTGATATGCACGCCGTGGAAGATCTCGTACTTCTCCTTGAGGCCACGCAGGATGGAGATGGTGTCCTCGACGGTAGGCTCGCTCACCATAACAGTCTGGAAACGACGGGCGAGTGCCGCGTCCTTCTCGATGTACTTGCGGTACTCGTCGAGCGTAGTCGCTCCGATCGCGTGCAGGTCGCCACGGGCAAGCGCCGGCTTCAGGATGTTGCCGGCGTCCATGGAGCCCTCGGTGGCACCCGCGCCCACGATGGTGTGGAGCTCATCGATGAACAGGATGACCTTGCCCTCGGACTTTTGCACTTCCTTGAGCACGGCCTTCAAGCGGTCCTCGAACTCGCCACGATACTTGGCGCCGGCGACCAGCGCGCTCATGTCGAGCTCGATGAGGTCGCGATCGCGCAGGGTGCTCGGCACGTCGCCGGCCACGATACGCTGGGCGATGCCCTCGACGATGGCCGTCTTGCCGACGCCCGGCTCGCCGATGAGCACGGGGTTGTTCTTGGTGCGGCGGGACAGAACCTGAATGGTACGACGGATCTCGTCGGTACGGCCGATGACCGGGTCGAGCTTGCCGGCACGGGCAAGGTCGCAGATATTGCGGCCGTACTGCTCCAGCGCCTCAAACTGCGTCTTGTCCTCGGCAGACGTCACGCGGTCATCGCCGCGCAGTTCCTCGTAGACTTGCTCGATGCGCTCCTTGGTGACGCCGGCGTCACGCAGCACGCGGCCCGCCTCGCCCTTGTCCTCGGCAAGTGCCATCAGCAGATGCTCGGTCACCACAAAGCTGTCGCCCATCTTGGTGGCCTTCTTCTCGGCCTTCTCGATGACGCGAACGAGCTCGTTGGACAGGCCCATCTGCTGACCCTCGCCCGAGACCTTGGGCGCGTGGTCGATGGCATCCTGCGTGGAGCGTGCGAGCTGAGCTGGGTCGGCACCAATGCGCTCGATGATCACGGAGATATTGCGCTCGCCGGCACCGAGCAGGGCGGACAGCAGGTGAATCGGCTCCACCGCGCCGGCCTGCGCATCGGCAGCCGTGCTCATGGCGGTCTGCAGCGCCTCGCGCGACGTCATAGCTAGCTTATCGATTCTCATGGAATCACCTCTCTTGGGGCGGCCGCCCTACGGGGCGGCTTCACGTTGTTCGAGAAGTATTGTTGCCAGCTTTGCGCGATCTTATACACAAATCTAAGTCTCTATATATAAGATTTTCTGAGTGATTGAAAGATAGGGAGCAGGTGCGCTCACCCGCTACGGCCTCGTCCCCTTACTATCTCAATCTGTAACATTTAGCGGCTGTTTATGGCTCTAGATGTTACAGATCGAGATGAAATGACCAGCGGCACCCGTTTATCTAAATCTGTAACATCTAGTCAGCAAATAGAGCTCTATCTGTTACAAATCGAGACGAACAGAAAACACCCGGATCAAAAATCTAAATCTGTAACACCAGGCCCACTTTTAGCGGCCAAGATGTTACAGATCGAGACAGACCGAAAACCACCACAAAGGGGACAGGCACCTTTGTGGTGGTCGCGGTCTCTACTCCTTCGCCGAACCCGTACTTCCCGATTCGACGGTCCAGGGCATCTCATCCTCGAACAGCCATGTACGGGCAGACCCACTATCGCGTGCAGTCTGCGGGTCAGGCAAGCAGGTCTGTTTATAGGCATCTTGGATACACTGACCCATAAAATCGTTGAGCTCGGTCTGGTCGCCCTCCATGACATAGGCGACATCGCCGTCCATGATGTAGATGCCCGGACCCTCATTGCCCTCGTAGCCCGGATCGTACGAGACATCACATAACTTTGCGCCGTTTGCAGTGTCCAGCTCGATGGAAGAGCGGCATCCGCCAACCATGTCGTTCGCTTTTGCCCGATAGGACGCATATCCGTACCAACGCTTAAATGTTTTGCCCTTGAGTAGCTCGAACGCCCTATCGATCAGGCTTGTATCCGTGGTATAGCGCATGGCCCCAAGCTGAATACGCGGATAATTGCTAATACCCAGCACAGCCGGCTGCTCATCAAAATCAACGGTAATGGTCTCGGGCTTGTCGTCGCCGGTCAGAAGTTCGACAGATTGAGTCACAGGCTTGACCACCGGCTCCGTCACCGCAGCAGGTAGAAATGCCATACCGACAGCGCCCGCGCCAACCACAGCGATCGCAAGCGCCAAGACAATCAATCCAATACGGGCAGAACGGCTCACGGCAAAACACCCCACAATGCAAACCTTCGCCACCTGCACTAATGATATCGCCAGCCAGCACTATTACCAAAAGAAGCCGCGCGCTCCTCACCACCACAAAGGGGACAGGCACCTTTGTGGTGGTTTTCGACGCTAACGGTCGACCATCTCGCGCCATGAGATTAAACTTGAATTGTTCTCTGAACATATCCATTTCTGCCTATCCTCAACAGATCTTTGTCTCGAGGAGCGCATATGAAGCCGTCTCATTCCACCGGTCGCAACGTCATTACCATTTTCGCCATACCCATCGCGATGTTCTTCTTTATCGTCGTCACGCCCTTTTCCCTCGGTATCGCCTCGCCCTTCGATTTATGCGGAATGGTCGACGCCGGCTCGCGTGCCACCTCGCTCTCCTTTATCTGTCGCGGCGTGTTTTACGAAGATGGAATTCCCACCGGAATTTGGCGGTCAAAGTTACCGCTGCTCGGTCAGATCGACGGATGCTCCCCCTATTTCTGCCTTGGACCTCAGGCGCTAAACTATCTAATCGACGACCAGCCACTCGACTCCATCACCCTCGCCTACGACTACGCACCAAACACCGATGAGCGCCACATGAACCAAGTCCTCGACAAGATGCTTGGACAGTGCGGGCTCACCGAGGAGGCCGGTCGAACCATCTATAGCAACCAGAAATTAAAGCGAACAGAACTCCGCCGTGTCGGAAAAATCAAAGGGCGAAACGGGGCCGCCTACTGGGATGCCTGGGCAACACGCGACAAGGGCGAATTCGGACACAGCACCTATATGGTCACTGTCTACACCAAAGACGGAATTAAGGACAATGTTGACGATTTCGCGTCATCCAAACTCGGCATCCCCAAAACAACCAAGCCCGCCAGCCCAGATGAAATCCTGTAGAGACGCTCATTAACATGCCGCTCAACGATCACAACAACATCGAGCTAGTCCCCACCACCACAAAGGTGCCTGTCCCCTTTGTGGTGGTTTTCGACAAAAAGAAGCCGCCCCGATAACAGAAGCGGCATCAAGCAGGTCCATTTATTAGCGTCCCTCAAGACCCAACGAGAACGTCGCGGTAGCCCCGGACACACCTTTCCCTCGGGCGACCCTCGCGAAGCGCGTGAGCACGAGGGAAAGGTGTGTCCGGGGCGTACAGCAGAGTTACTCGGCAGCGGCCTTGAACTTGTTGTAGTTGATCAGGCAGCCGGCCTTGACGATGGCGCGCTCCTCTGCCGTCATATCGGCAATGTAAAGCTCAATCCGCTCGACCGTGCCGTCGGCGCGCACCACGTAGGCGGCGATGTCCTTCAGGTCGCCGTCGAGCGCAGCACGGATACCCGGCACAAAGACGTAGTCGCCCACCTCAAAGTTGGGCTCGGCCTCCATCTGGAAGGGCACCATGCCCCAATTCATCACGTTGGAGCGATAACGCTTGGTGGCGTACTCGTGGACGATGTTGGCCAGGCCGCCGATCACGCGCTGGCAGCTCGCCGCCTGCTCGCGGGCGCTGCCGTCACCTGGCTTCTTGGCATAGAGCATGGAGCCGTACTCGGTCGCCTTGGCATCGGCCGCGACGCCCGCGCTGGCCAGTGCCTCAAACACGCCGGCATGCTCGGCATCGAGCGCCGCTAGGTCGCCTGCGGCCTCGCCGGCCACACGACGCTTCTCCACGGCGTAGACCTCCTTGGAACGACCCACGTAGGCCGGGTCGCGGCGGCTGAGCGTAAACTCAGCTAGGCCCAGCGGGTTGGAGCGGAAGGAGCTTGTCTCGCCCGAGGGAATGAGCTCGTCGGTCGTGGTGACGGGGTCCATGATCTTGGAGCACACCTTGAGCAGGATATCGTCACCGAGCGGCTCCATCGCGGGCCACGGCTTGATGTTGGGGCCTTCGACCAGCTCGTCGGCAGGCTCCGCCTTGCCAAAGCCCCAGTACACGCGCTTTTTGTACGGCGCGTCGTCAAAGGTGTACTCGCAGGCCTCGTCCCAAGTGTCCTCGGGCAGGTCGGTCGCCGGGGTGAGCACGCCGCCGTTGGCAGCCGTCGCCGCAATGGAGCGGGCGTCCATCAGGGCCACGGCGCTCAGCTGGCCATTGCCCGGCTTGGAACCCTCGCGGTTGGGGAAGTTGCGCGTTGTGTGGCGGATGGACAGGCCGTTGTTGGCGGGCGTGTCGCCGGCGCCGAAGCACGGGCCGCAGAATGCCGTGCGCACGATCGCGCCGGCCTCCATAAGGTCGTAGATATAGCCGCGGCGCGTGAGCTCGAGCGCCACAGGCTGGCTTGTGGGATAGACCGACAGCGAGAACTCGCCGCAGCCGGTGTTGGCGCCCTTGAGCACGCGGGCGGCCTGGACCACGGAGTCGTAGTTGCCGCCCGAGCAGCCGGCGATAACGCCCTGCTGCACGTGCAGCTTGCCGTCAACGATCTTATCGAGCAGGCTAAAATGCGTCTTGCCCTCGCCGATCTTGGCGGCCTCGAGCTCCACCTCGTGAAGGATGTCCTCGAGGTTCTCGTTGAGCTCTTCGATCTCAACGCCGTTGGAAGGATGGAACGGCAGGGCGATCATGGGCTTGATGCTCGACAGGTCGACCTCGACGCAACCGTCGTAGTAGGCGACATCGGCGGGCTTGAGCTCGCGGTAGTCGTCGCCGCGACCGTGCATGGTCAGGAATGCGTGCGTGTCCTCGTCGGTGGCCCAGATGCTCGACAGGCAGGTGGTCTCGGTGGTCATGACGTCGACGCCGTTGCGGTAGTCGGTCGTCATGCTCGCGATGCCGGGGCCCACAAACTCCATGACCTTGTTCTTGACGTAGCCCTTGGCAAAGACGGCGCGGATGATGGCGAGCGCCACATCGTGCGGGCCGACGCCGGGGCGCGGGGCACCCGTGAGGTAGATGGCGACAACGCCGGGATAGGCAACATCGTAGGTGTCACGCAGCAGCTGCTTTGCCAGCTCGCCGCCGCCCTCGCCCACGGCCATGGTGCCCAGGGCGCCGTAGCGGGTGTGCGAGTCGGAGCCCAAGATCATCTTGCCGCAACCGGCGAAGTTCTCACGCATAAAGGAGTGGATGACGGCGATGTGCGGCGGGACGAAGATGCCGCCGTACTTCTTGGCAGCCGAGAGACCGAAGACGTGGTCGTCCTCGTTGATGGTGCCGCCCACGGCGCACAGCGAGTTATGGCAGTTGGTGAGCACGTAGGGCAGCGGGAACTGCTCCATGCCCGAGGCGCGCGCCGTCTGGATGATGCCGACAAAGGTGATGTCGTGGCTCGCCATGGCATCGAAGCGAATCTTGAGCGCCTCGGGGTTGCCGGACGTATTGTGTGCCTGGAGGATCGAATACGCGATGGTGCCACGCTTGGCGTCCTCGGGCGTCTGCGTAATACCGCGCTCGGCAGCCTCGGCCGCAGGCACAATCTCGCTGCCGCCGCGCAGGTAGATGCCGTCCTCGTACAGCTTAACCATACTGTCTCCCACTCTGCCCGAAAGGCTCGGGCGCATAGCATACATTCGTTCAATATCGTGCCATAGAACGGTTGCGAGTGGGTTACGAATCTACACGTTCACTTTATCTCAGTAAAGTAAAGGACGAGCCCGGCGAGGGCCGGCAAATTTGGTGCAAGGTAGTCATTGGGGACGTTCTTAAACGACTAGTCAAACAAGAACGTCCCCAATGACTAGTCGTTTAAGAACGTCCCCAATGACTACTCATAACAACGCCGATGTTTTGGCGCGGACAGCGAAAGCCCGCCAGAGCGAGCAAGGTGCCTTGAAACGAGGCGGCATTGACCTTCTGGTCATGCCGCCGAAGTTGAAAGGCAGATTGCCGCTCTGGCGGGCTTGCAGCGTCGACTGGTTACGCGGGTTGGTAAACCCGCGTAACTACAAATCCCCGCCGGCGCCCAGCAGCTTGCGCATGACTTGCTCGGGGTTGACTGAGCCGTCGCGCGGGGCCAGGGCGGTGATCTTCTTCTGCATCTTGTACTCGTGCAGCTCGTCCTCGAGCTGGCGTACGCGGGCACGGAGTTTTTCGTTCTCGCGCTCACGCTCCTCGGCACGCTCCTTCATATCGAGGATGCGCACCACGCCGGCAAGGTTGATGCCCTCGTCGGTCAGCTGGTTGATGAGCTCCAGGCGCTCGATATCGGCACGCGAATACAGGCGCGTGTTGCCGCCCGAGCGCTGGGGGTTCACCAGGCCCTTGGACTCGTAGACGCGCAGAGTCTGCGGATGCATGCCAGTCAACTCGGCCGCCACGCTGATCATGTACAGCGGTTTATTCCTATTGTCCTCGGCCATGCTACCTGACCCCTTTCCGTCTCGTTATCGTCCATCATAAGCCC